>CAZKTR010000229.1:0-5768 GCA_964555525.1 uncultured Pirellulaceae bacterium | reverse complement strand
TCGTTGCTGCTCTAAAGCAAAACGAGATCACACTCACCGAGGATCAGATTCGCCTAGAGGGTGTGCTGAAAGAGCTTGGCCTGTACACCGTTCGCGTCCACCTGCATCAAGACGTCGAAACCGAACTGAAAGTTTGGGTGGTTCCAACCGTCGACGCCGACGCGACTTAATTTTCGCTTTAGAACCAAAACATAGAAAGCCGTTGCAGTTTGCAGCGGCTTTTTTTGTGGATTCGGTTTTCATTGTCTTTGGTTGTCGTTCCCGTTCAACGAAGCATCTAGCGGCGTGTGAATTAGAATGCCCAAAGTTGTAAGTTTAATGGCGCCTTGAGTGGAACGATTACCAAAGTAGACGCTATGATTTAACGCGAGCTTGAAGCCTGTCAAAAACCAAAGCGGTAGACGCAACATACGTAATCCTAGTTGAAATTGAATTGCTGATGAATCGTTACGAAGAAGAAATCGTCACTGCCCAGTACGCGGAAGAACCGAACGACCTGATGCCGCCTCATAATGCGGACTCGAATTCCGGCGGCCTTTCACTAGGTTGTATTCTGTCGATCGTCGCCGGGGTATTTTTCTGCCTGTTGTTGTTGGCCGCCGCGGTTGGGTTTTCCTATTTCGTTTGGAGTTCGAAAAAGCAAAACCAAATAGCGATTGCTGACGAACCAACAATTACGGTGACCAGCTTAGACGAAAACAGTTTGGCCGAGGCGGTCGAGGTATTTGATGGAACCGGCCGTGCAAAGAATGCAGACATTGAGAGCCATCCAGATTTCCGAGGTGTTAATCTGCTGTTTAAAAAGCTGTCCAAGGCGGGTGACGTGGATGATATTGAAGCAGTCTATCCCTATTTTGATTTTAAGAGGCACGCTAAAGACGTTGCCGCCGTTTCTGAAACGAAGAGTTATTTTCGGCAATACACGCAGCGCGATATCGACGAAGCAGTGCGAGATTTTGGAGTTTATATTCCGCCTTTTAGTAAGTGGGAGATTGCAAAAATCCAGCAACTATCTTCCAACGAACGATTGGTATACGTTCAGGTGCAGAGTTACGGAGACGTAGAGCGATGTCGTGTTTGGGTAACCAAAAATCGATTCGCGGGATGGAAGATTTATGACTGGGAGGGGGTGTCCGACTTTTGCCGAGCGTCGACAGAGGCAGCCTGGTTGATCGCAGAACCCAACGCCAATTATTCAGATGCGTTCAACAAATATTATGAATTGATAGAAACAGATTTATCGGAAACCGATTCCGACGCTGAATATGCTCGTATTCTCAAGAAGTGTGAAGGGCTCCGATTGAATCCTAAGATTCGGCCGTCTGTCCTGGTAAATGTCGGCGAATACTGGCTCAGCTTTGGCAAACCCAAAGAGGCTTTGCGTTGCGTTAGCAAGATTCAAAACAAGGATCTTATTCCGGAAGTTTATCGGCTGGAAGGAAACGCTTACAAGGAATTGGAAGACTATGAAGCAGCAGTTGAAAGTTACGAGTTGTTTGTCGAACAAGTCGGTGTTCACTCGGACGTGCTGCAATCGCTTGTTGATTGTTTTGAAGAACTTGGTGACGAAGAACAGCAACAGGCGTATCAGCTAGAACGTATTAAGGCTTGGCCAGCCAGTAGTTGTTATTTCGAAGTGGGGGAGGTTTTAGCGTATTATAAAGACGAACCTGAAAAGTTGTTCAATGCGATCGCCCGTTCATCGCAAAGCGAGGAGATCTATCGCAAATGCTTTGATCAATTGACTGGAAATCCGTTTGCTTTGCCAGAGCTACGGTTGGTCAAAGAACACTTCGATAAATCAGATCTGCAAGGGCCTTTGTTGGGGCAACGCGCCGCTGCTTGGATCGCAATGGCCGAAGGTAATCGCGATGAATTTCAGCGTTTGATGGTAGGTGTTTTTGAACAGGACGCCGAATCCGATATTTACGATAAATGGATCGAAGCCGTCGAGTACGATTATCATCGCAAGTTGTTTGACACTGCCCAGGACAAGACAGCTGCCTTTAATGAAATGGTTAAGGTCTATTTGTTCAATGATTGGTACAGATCCGAAGCCGATTTTGAATCGATTTGTGAAACTGCTTTCGAACTGATGCCCGAGAACGAAAATGCGATCTATTTTAAGGCCTTTCAGTTTTTTGAAGCCGGTGAGTTTAATAAAGCCATGTCGCTGTTTGAAACAGTCGACGGCAAAATGAAGGGCGATTTTGAATACCTTAATAATTTAATTACCAAGTGGCGCTTGGTTAGTTTGCTGAATCAAAAGCAGTTCAGCAAAGCGTTGGAACTCGCAAAGCAAAAAGATAGCGTCCAGCAGTTGCTTGAAATTTCGATAGCACAGGACTCGCCGGAAATGTTCGATAGGATTTCCGGCAAGGATCTTGAGAAGCCTGCTGATCTGTTGTTGAAGGGGGTGCGCGCGCTCGAAAAGAATCAAAACAAGTCGGCGGCAAAGTACTTTTCTAGCTATTTGAAAAGTGACGAGACATCCTACGGATTGGCGAACACCGCGATGGCTGGGTTGGTGAAGGCTCAACCGCAAACTTCGGCCTTGGTGATTCTGCAAAAGAACCCTAGTTACTCGGTGTATCGTTACCTTGCCGGTATTTTAGAGAAAAACAAAGACTGGCAGATGCTTGAGACTCTTGCCAAAGCCGCTTTGAAGTTGCTCAAGTCAGAACTCAAGGAGAGTTCATACTCCGAACGTTACGTTTTGGAGAACCTAAATGAAGCCCAGTGGCGTCAGCAAAAGTATGGCTCCATTTTAAAACGGTATAAGAAGTTGGGCGATAAACAAGAATTGGATGACATTCGCACTGTGTTATGGGCCGCTTGTAAAGAAAAGGACTTTCAGCTGGCTCGGCAAATTTGCGAAAAGAATTCGGGCAGCTATGGTTCTCAGGGTAGCGAGGCGTTGATTGCTGCGTTTGAGGGAGACATGCAAGCGTTTAGCGCCGCGGTAAAGGAAATCACGCCGTATAGACGAACGGTCCTTGGTGAGACGTTGATTGAACTGGGTGTTGACGATCGATTTCGTGAGTCTTTGCGTCAGAGTTCTGAAGCGGTCAACATTGAGTACGGGAACGACAATTTAAAAACAATCGATGTAGTCTTCCCAGCCAAATGGGGGCTTACTGATGTTCAGTTTCGATCCGCGTTAACGGAATTGTCTGAATTAGCCAGCCAGAAATTTGAACTCATTACAGCGCCTAATACAGGGCGGACCCAAAGATGGTTGGCGAAATCAAACCGCTGCGGCGTAATAGTCGAAGCGAAGCAACTTAACGATAGCGAGTTTTCGGGCTTCGCTGATTCCGCGGTAAAACGCCGGATCAAGAAAACGCTTTCCAGTAATCATCAGCAGGTTACTGTTTCGGTTTTTCCCATCACTGGGAAGCCAACATCCGATCGGTCAAGTAAACAAGTGTATGTAGATTACGATCAGTTGGCGGCTTCTTTATTGGTTTCGATCGCTGACCAATCTCCATTAGCGTTGAGATCGGTGGGAGCTTGGTCCGATAACCCAGCCTTGTTTGAGCGAGTTAAGGCGTTTGCTGAAGGCAAGGCGTATAAAAAACTCGCTTCGATCGAGGGGTATTATGCCTATGAACTTGATGCAAGTGAGGATGATGGCTTTGTTGAGAAACTTAGGTTTCAAAAAGAATTGGCTAATGCATTTCAGCAAGTTCAGAATTCGTCTGACGCGAATAAAGAATTTTCTGCAACGGTTGAGTATGCCAATGTTTCGGTTGAAATAATTCAAGTCAAGTTGGACGAAGCGTTTGAGTTGGCTTCTTATGATCAAGGAGCGACATTTACCGGCACCGTTACGAAGCAAAGCGATCCATTTGGAATCTTTAAAACCGGTGACCGTTTAGAATTCACAGACGACCAGATCAAGCAATGGAAGTTAAAGCTTGGTGACGAAGTCCAATCGGGCCAACGGCCAGAATGAATGAATTCGCTACGTCTTTTGCGGCTCGAACAAACCGTTTGGGGTCCGGTTTTGCCGACAATACGGATTAGTTGACGCGTAAATCTTCTCAGGGTTGTATTTTCGCTGCATCATCCCGCCAAACTTTAAGGGTGAGGTAGGTTTCGATGGCCAATTCTCGAATGCCGAGGCGTCAAGCCAACTTTGCTTTTTCACCACAACCCCACCGCATCATCATGATTGCTCATCAGAATCGCCATTTTATCCTTGGCGGCGAACCTAGCTCAAATATCAAAACGCTTTGTGCCGTATTCGGATTCGTTTGCGTCGTACTGGCCTTTGTTTCCGTTGCTAACTCACAAACGCTCGGTCAATCCGATGCCGGCTCTAGCTCAAGTTCGCAAGTCGTCGGTTTTACTGAGCCTTACAAGCAAATCAAACTCTCAAGCGATGAATTAGGATCGATAGCTGAGATGTTCGTAGCTGAAGGCGACTTTGTCACCGCAAACACGCCAATTGCTAAACTAGACGCACGCGTACAAGAGTTGCAGTTGCGAATCGCAACTCAAGTCGCTTCAACAAAATCTGAGTTGTTGGGTGCCGAACGAATTTTAGAAAAACGGCGATCAATCTTGAATCGCCTTCGTCAGCTACAAGCCAATGGTCACGCTGGTGATGCCGAGATAATTCGAGCAGAAATGGAATTCTCGATCGCCGAGGCACAGCTCATGTCAGCCAAAGAAGATAATGCTGTTCGTGAAATTGAAATGCAACGTGCGGAAATGCAGCTTCAACGCCGCTCAATTTTGGCTCCTTTCGATGGAGTGGTCTCAGAAATCCACCGCGACAAAGGAGAGTACCTGTCTCCGCTGAATCCAGAAGTTGTCACGATTGTTCAAATCGATCGTCTTTTTGCGACTTTTAACGTGCCAAGCTCGCAAGTTAGCTCGTTTAGAGTTGGGACAACTCATCAAGTTGAGCTTGCCAATGGAAGCACTGTCGATGCGGTTGTTGAAAAAGTTGGCGTTGTCACGGATGCTCAGAGCGGTACCGTTGTAATCAAATTGGTTATTGAGAACGCAGATGGCAACATTCGCTCAGGCGAAAGTGTTGCGTTGAATATCTAGAAGTTTTTGATTGCTGAATACCATATAAAATCTCATTCCTGCTTGCCCAAGCAGTAGCGAAACTTTCCCCGGAATTCCCGCGCTCGCCGACGCGGGTCTTCTTTTGTACATTGCCCCATGCAACCGCAGGCTAACCAAACTAAAGCTGCCCAACATAATTCTGTCAATCAACCGGTTGAGCAGCTGGGTAGCCGTGAATTTCAGCAACAAGCAATCGGCCTGGACTTGGCTAATCTTGTTTCTGATTCCAGCAGCGATCTGAATCTAATGCTGCAAGGTTTGGTCCGGATTATTCTCGATCAGAGTCAATGCAACGGCATCTGGCTGGCATCTACTAAAACTGTCAACGAACCAATCGCCGAACAGCAACTCGACTTCGTTACATTGATTCAGCCGGATGCCTTGTGGCCGGTCGTTGAAGATCCACTACGATCGCTCGTCGGTAATGCTTTGGATACGGAAACGGTTTGTCAGATCCAACTGGAAGGGCAATCGAAAACTTCCTTAGTCGCCGCACCAGTTTTGAATAGAGTTCAGTCTTCGTCAGAAGCGCAACTGTTTTTGACGGGATGTTTTGATAACGCGGAAGAAAGTGCTCTTCGTCAACAATGGTTGATGTCCATGGCGGCTCAAACGATATCGCAATGGCAACAAACTCGATTGGCGTTCAATCAAAACACTGTCAATCAAAACCTACAAGACGC
>CAZKTR010000228.1:0-5782 GCA_964555525.1 uncultured Pirellulaceae bacterium | reverse complement strand
GAACTCCGCTCCAGAACCATCGGTGCTTTAATCTATCCGATGGTATTGGCGGTAATCGGCACGATCATTGTTAGCGTGTTGTTGATTTTTTTCGTGCCCAGCTTTGGTTCAATTTTCGAAACGATGCGGGACCAAGGGAAACTTCCGACGCCGACGATTTGGCTGTTAGGCTTCAGTGAATTTTTGCAGTCTTGGTGGTGGGTAATCGGCCTACTAATGCTGTTTCTATACATGGCTGTCACGATGCAACTTTCGACTCCGCAAGGTCGCTTATTCGCTGACAAGTGGAAACTCAAAATTCCACTGCTAGGATCGGTCTTGACCAGTTTGGCGATTTGCCGATTTTGTCGCGTCCTCGGCACACTACTTAAAAACGGCGTTCCCATTTTGCGAGGGCTGGAAATTAGCTCCGAAGCCACTGGTAATAAGGTCTTGGAAGCGGCTATCATGAAAGCCTCCGACAATATCACTTCCGGTGAAACGCTCGCCAAACCATTGGCTGCGTCTAATCAGTTTCCTCGTAATGTAACCGAGATGATCAGCGTCGCTGAAGAATCTAACACCTTGGACGACGTGCTGATCAATATTTCCGAAGGTCTCGAAAAACAAACGATGCGGAAGCTGGAAATCATGGTCAAGCTTGTCGAACCGTTGATGCTGGTCGTCATGGCGGGGATCGTGATGTTCGTCGTGATCGCGTTGCTGTTACCAATCATGAAAATGGGTCAAACGCTCAGTTAACTTTATACGAAACAATCATGCGATCGGTGCCACATCGATTACATGTTTTTTACGAAAACAATTTTGAAACCAACTCTTCCCTGGAGAAAACTATGAGAATTCGCAATAACCACAAACGATTCGCCCGACGCCGCTCACGGCAAGGTTTTACGTTGCTTGAACTGATGCTCGTGATGGCGATCTTGGTCGTCTTGGCAGGCCTAGCTACTTTTGCTGTGCTACCAATGCTAGGCACTGCAAATACAGGAGCAGCTGGTGTCGAAATCAAAACACTGGCTAACGCTTGCAAGTTGTACAAGCTCCGCGTCGGCTCATTCCCTGTCAAACTTCAGGATTTGAATAGTCGACCAAGTGGCATCGACCAAGCTTCTTGGGGCGGCCCTTACGTCGAAACACCGATCGTGAACGATCCTTGGAACCGACCTTACAAGTACACTCCTAACGATGCGGCCAACACTGTTTTGATTCAATCAGCTGGCCCCGATGGTCAGATAGGCAACGCGGACGACGTGTCCAACACTCCGACTTCCTAGTGACTGTCAGCCCACCATATGCCTAACTACATCAACAATCCGATTCGCCTTAACTTCGCTGGCAATGCCTGTGCTCGACGACCAGTCCAGCTACGTAGCCGGTGTCGCCAGACTTCGGGCGAACTGCCGGTGATCCTGAACTCTGGCGAGCCCAGCTACGTAGCCGCTGTCGCCAGACTTCGGGCGAATTGCCGGTCTGGATTTTCAATGTTGGAAATGATATTGGTGTTGGCGATTGCAATCGTGGTGGCGGCGCTGGCTGTTCCCGCAGTCCAAGGCACTATCGGTAACCAAGCGATTGCCTCGGGAGCCGATCGAGTGCGAATTGCGATGGGACAAGCACGTGTCCAAGCAATTCGCACGGGCGATGTCCATGCCTTTTTTTACCAACGCAATGGCCAATGGTTTGATGTAGCTCCTTTGACGGACCACCAACGTCTGACAGGTCAACGTTCCAACGGCCAGTCACCTAGCATCCAAGAACGCGAACTGAGCGACAACTGGTTGCCACGGCAGGTGTTTTTTGTTGCGGCGGAAACGCAAAATGATGCCCGCTCCGAATCTACCAGAGAAGCCAGCGGCGGTGCTCCCATCGACGCGATTTTGTTCTATCCCGACGGCACTGCCCAAGACGCTCGGATTCTTGTGCAAGACGAACGAGGTAGAACGATGGCGGTGGAACTACGAGGACTAAACGGGATGACAAAGACCATTCGACGAGTTAACAGCAACGGTCAAGGATCAGGAGCTAGATAATGCAAATGCAATCAACAAACGGAACTTCACGAGCTGGTTTGTCTCTTTTGGAAGTGATTTTATCGCTCTCGATCTTGGGTATCTCCATGGTCGCTATCGGACACTTGTTTAATCTTGGTTTCCGCAGCGCGGCAGACGTGCAACTTCGTAGTGAAGCTAATATGATTGCAGACACAACCATGGCTGAAATTGCCGCGGGAGTGATCGACATATCTGCCGGCGGAGGAGCCGTTGAAGGCAATCCTGAGTGGCAATACGAAGTTAATTCACAACAATCAGAACAACCGGGTTTACTTTCGGTTTCGCTCAAAGTTTCGCGGGAAAACGATCCCGACAATAACGTCTCAGTATCGTTGGTTCGATTTGTTCCTGACCCCAACTTCGAACCCGCACAAAGCTCAGCCGCTTCCGGCAGTGGTAGCTCCAATGGCAGTAGCTCTAGCAGTAGCTCTAGAAGAAACAGCAGTAGTAGCTCCAGCAGTGGCAGTGGCAGCTCCAGCAGTAGCAGTAGTAGCTCCAGCGGCGGCACCACCAGCAGCTCAAGCGGCGGCACTAGCTCCGGCGGCGGTACCAGCAGCAGTGGCGGTACCAGTAGCGGCGGCTCCACCAGCAGTTCCGGCTCGGGAACCCAGTGATGCGCGTGCAACCAAACAATATCATAGCGAGGCCAACGCCACGTCGTACCGGATCAAGATCCGTCCGGCGGGCCCACGGCTATACGTTGCTCGAACTGTTGCTCAGCCTTGCAATTTCGGTGCTGATCATTGGTATGATCGGAACGGCCATTCAGCTGTACTTGATTTCTTTGACCCAGCTGCAATCAAAAATTGAACGAAAGCAAATCGCTCGCGGTTTAGTCCAGATGATTTCCAATGACCTTCGCGCGGGCATTCAATACAAAGCAGCCGACTACGGGGACTTGGAAAACTTAGTCCAAACTCAAGAACTGGCACTCGACGATGGGATCGCCGAACTACTGGCACTGGAAGCTCAGGCTACTGGAGCGGCCCCACCTGAAACAGAACCCATTGATGACGAAGATACCGAATTCGAACCGATCATTGACGAGGAAGCTGCGGCGTTCCGCCCTTCGTTATTTGGCAATGAGCGCTCGCTTGCCTTGGACATCAGTCGCTTGCCGCGTATGGACCAATACAATTCGATCATTGCCGGCGATAACCCGGAAGAGCAAACTCCGTCGGACGTCAAAACGATGGCCTATTTTTTCAGCGATGCCAACCCAAGCAACACTGGCGGAGTACAATTTTCAACCGTCGCTTCAGGCGGGCTTTATCGACGCCAGGTTGATCGCGCGGTTGCATCGCACGCGGGCGATTCGGGCTTGGTCGCAACTCCAGATGACAACAGTGAATTGATTGCCAGTGAAGTGGCAGATATCCGCTTCCGCTACTTTGATGGTGAAGCCTGGCAATCCGAATGGGACTCCCAAGAAAGGGGAGGCTTTCCAACGGCGATCGAAGTTATTTTGGTGATCGACCCGACTCGATCGACGTCTGGAGAGGATTACCGGTACGACGGTTTTAATTCTGCAGTGATGGAACAGTATCGTTCTGTCGTTCATTTGCCCGCCGCCGAACTTCCACCCGAAGAACAGGAGTAACGGATGTTGTTAAAACGATTCTCTCCCGCGCAGTGGAAGACTCGCAGCCAACGCGTATCCTCGCGTCGTGAAGGCGCATTGCTGCTGATCGTGTTGGTCGTAGTCGTCATGATTTCGCTATCGGCCTACACGTTCACAACGTTAATGCAAACTGAAAATGAAGCGACGCGGTTGCAGACCCTGCGGTTGCAGACCAAGTACATTACCGATTCCGGCTTGGGCTACACTCAGTTATTTTTGGCCAACAGCGACGCCACAATCCGAGAGAATGGCGGTCTTTGGAACAACGAAGAAGGTTTCAGTGGGATTCCGGTCGCTGCAGACGTCGATGGTGGCGGACGGATTGGGTATTTCTCAGTCGTGACTTACGACATTGACACCGATGGTTTTCCGGCGGGCTCCCGTTTTGGTTTGATCGATGAAAGCAGCAAAATCAATGTGAACACATTGGTCTTTTTGGATGCGCTTCAAGAAGGTGCCGCTCGTGCAATCTTGATGACACTACCCGAAATGACCGAAGAAATCGCAGACTCGATTCTGGATTGGGTCGACGCGGACGATGAGGCTCGCGATTTCGGCGTCGAAACTGAATTTTATCAAAACTTATCTCCGGCCTATGCTGCTAAAAACGGACCGATGGACAGCCTCGACGAACTACTGTTGATTCCCGGAGTTACGCCTCAACTTCTGTTCGGGCTCGACACCAATCGCAACGGCATTATTGACCCCGATGAAGCCGCTTCCAACGATATCTCGGTCAACGAATCGGATTTACATTTGGGTTGGTCCGCGTTTTTGACTTTGTACAGCAAAGAGTCCAACCTGAACGCCGAAGGTTTGCCTCGCATCAATGTCAACGCCGAAGACCTTGAACAACTCTACGACGATCTAAAAAGTACCTTCAACGATCAGTGGGCGAACATGGTGATCCTGTATCGTTGTGCTCCGTCTGAAGCCATTGGTACCATCAACCTAGACGATTTGCAAAACGGTGTTCGTCCCCTTGATGCTGCCCGTGTCCAACTAGACTTTGGCGTGCTGGAGAGCCAACGCAAGTTTGACACTATTCTGGACCTGTTCAATCTTGCGATCAATGTTGCCGAATATGAGGGCGTGACGCCCCCCGATGACATACTCAACAGCACCGTCAACTCGCCGGTCTCGCTCATCAGCATGGGAATAACCGTTCCACTGATGATGGAATCGCTCACCACCTTCGAGGGCACAACCATTCCCGGTCGAATCAATATCATGCAGGCTCCACGGAGAGTGTTGTTAGCGATTCCTGGTTTGGACGAGGAAACGGTTGATTTAATTATCCAGCGGCGCGGTACTGACTTCGAATTGGATGATCCTGATGGAGCGGATTTAAATCGCCGATATGAGACATGGTTGATGGTCGAAGGCCTGCTGGACAGTACCAGAATGAAAACCCTAATGAAGTACGTTTGTGCCGGTGGTGACGTTTACCGTGCTGAAATCGTGGGCTACTTTGCTGATGGAATAGGAACTTCGCGTGCCGAAGCGGTAATTGACACCACGGCGCCACTTCCGCGTATATTATTTTGGAGAGACAAAAGTCACTTACCAGCAGGTTATTCCATCGAATCCCTAGGAGTGGATTTACAGTAGCCGACGCCAACGAACTTTCAAACCTAACACTTTTTTTCCGAGCCCAATATGGCACGAGTCGCAATCGAATTTGACAAACAGCAGACGTTTGTGGCTGCAGCGCAATTGGTATCGCGTCAAACGCAAATCAAGCACTTGGCTTGCCTGAAACACGATGCTACCAAAGAGGCAACCACGAGTGCCTTGAAGGACGAAATCGTCAGAGTCGGCTTGACCAAGTCTGACGCGTTGGTCGTCGTCAGTCGATCGGACGTCGAACTAAGATTGCTGGACGTTCCTCCCGCCCCCGAGAGCGAACTTCCAGCGATGGTCCGGTTCGTCGCCAAAAACGAATTTGCTTCGCTAAATGATAGCTGGCTACTTGATTTTGTTCGTCTATCAGGCGACGACAAAACTCCCGGTAAAGTGCTCGCCGCCGGACTTGCCCCCGAGCGCAAGGAACTCATTCAAAAGACCGTCGAAGAAGCTGGATTGCGACTCAAGAAAATTAACTTCCGGC
>CAZKTR010000227.1:0-5815 GCA_964555525.1 uncultured Pirellulaceae bacterium | reverse complement strand
CCACAAACTTGGCCACAAACTTGGCCACAAACTTGGCCACAAACAAAAAAGCTCCCGCAAATCGTTGATTCACGGGAGCTCATGTTAGTCTAACAAATTAGGTTTAGTACCCGCAACCTCGGCGACCAAACCAACCACCACCACCCCATGAGCGGGTGTTGTATTGTGGAACGCTATAAGTCGGAACGCTGTACGACTGACAACAACCAGAGCTTGGGTAGTACGACTGAGTTGGTACGTAACTTTGGGCGGGTACGTAGCTTTGGGTTGGTGCGGCATAAGTCTCGACTGGCCCGGAGTAGGATTGTGTTGGCGCCGAATAAACTTCTGTCGGAGCTACGTAAGTGTCAACCACTGGAGCCGCCAACCGTGAAGAGGAACCTACTGCCGATGGCACTGACTGAATCGTCTGTGTTGGTGCGGCGATTCGAGACCCAGAACCCACTGCCGATGGTACCGACTGAATCGTCTGAGTTGGCGCAGAAATTGTTGGTGCGGCGGCACGAGCCCCAGAGCCAAATGCCGGAGCTGCTGGCTGCGAACCCGACTGTGCGTTGGCCACGGATGCTAACATCAAGAAAGCTGCAGCAACCGCAATCGAAAATTTAAAATTCATTTTAATATCCTTTGTAAAGATGTGACTCTAAAAAATTGTTTTGGTAAATCAGCCGCTGATCGTACCACAGTTTGAAATTGGTGTTGCAGCGCCATCGAGTTCGTCAACTAGATTATTGCCCATTTGGATTGGAAATTGAAGGTAAAACCAACGTTTCGCCATGATACTCTTGCAATTTCATGTTCCAGCCAGTTACGCCGTATT
This sequence comes from uncultured Pirellulaceae bacterium, assembly GCA_964555525.1. Classification (GTDB taxonomy): domain Bacteria; phylum Planctomycetota; class Planctomycetia; order Pirellulales; family Pirellulaceae; genus Mariniblastus. The sequence goes on along the minus strand of CAZKTR010000227.1, from coordinate 4,995 downwards.
TTGCAATCGTGAACAGGATCTTCACGCCAGCCTTGACCGATCCTGAAATTGTTCCGCTAATTTTACTGGTTCCAATTCGTTTTCGATACGGAACGGGGACTTCTGTTGTTCGGATCTTTGCACGAGTCGCTTTGATTTGCATCTCGATCGTCCAGCCGTAATTCTCATCCGCCATTGCTAAATGCTTCAGCGCCGAGTACCGAATCACGCGAAACGGCCCTAAATCAGTATAACGTCCACCGAACAGAACTCTCATTAGCGAGCAGGCGAAAATGTTGCCGAAATAACTTTGAGGCGGCAACGCTCCAGGTTCTCGCTCGCCCAACAATCGCGACCCGAGTACAAAATCCGAATGACCCGATACGATCGGTTGCACCAAATCGATCAGACACTCTGGGTGGTCGCTGTAATCGGCGTCCAAAAAAGCAACGATTTCAGGGGCCGTGATTCCATTCTTATCCTGATCTTCAATCACTGCCATACCTGCCAAACAAGCGGCTCCATAGCCACGTTGAGGCTCTTGAACGACCGTAGCTCCAAGCGATAAAGCTACTTCGGCGGTTCCATCGGTTGAGCCATTGTCAACAACGTAAACCGTCCGGACCCATTTTGGCAAGTCATTCAATACCAACGAGATAGAAGCTTCTTCGTTAAGCGCTGGAATGATTAAATCGACGACAGGATGTGTCATGGTGCGCACCAATTGTTTTTTGAAGAATACGTATCGGCAGACGTACGCTACAAGCCAAAACTTACTGGTTTTTCCCGAAAAGATTCAATTGCGACGACCTGACAAACCCGCCGGCAGTCTCAGACCGTTTTGTTTTGTTGACAACTGCCTAACTTACAAGGATAAATATCTACTTAAACCATTGCCCGTTCACAGCCTCAGCTCAAACTTCTGCCAACGCCCCGTTGAAAGCCAAAGTCATGCCTACAAACTTAAGGCCATTGTTGTTTAGTTCGATACTGTTGGCCAGCTTACTAGCTGGCGGATGTGGCCGGGTAGAATCCGGGGTCACCGACCCGATACCTGCAACAGCCGATTCACAGGCACAGAATTCCAACATGTCTGGGATGGGCAAGATGAAGTTCCCCGCACCCAAAGACATCGAGTTCAAGGATTCGCTCGAATCGAACGTCGATCTACCCAAAGCCATCAGTGAATTGGCATTCACCAACAAAGACGGCACCAAAATCAAGCTGGCGGATTACGCAGGTAAAAAGAATGTCATTCTGGTTTTCACGGAGGGCTTCAATGGCATGATCTGCCCATTTTGCCAAACTCAAACTTCGCGTTTGGTTGCCAACTACGAAAAATTTCAGCAGCGTGATTGCGAGATCATCGTTGTGTACCCGGGTCCAGACGAAACGCTAGATGAGTTTATCGAAGCCGCGTTGAAAACTGAAAAAGAACAAGTCGATGACGTCCCGTTTCCGATCGCTCTGGACAGAGATTTCCGAGCGACAGACTTTTTTGACATCCACAGCAAACACGCTCACCCTTCGACTTACCTGATCGACAAGCAAGGGAACGTCAAATTCGCCTATGTAGGCACTGACATGACGGCAGATCGCCCTTCGGTTAAAGCATTATTGAATCGACTCGATAACCTGCAGTAATCCGATTACAATCAGTGCATGTCTAAATCGAAGAGCCAAGAAAAATTTGACGCCGCTGTTGAGCTTAAACTACTCAATCAAAAACAACTTGAATCCATCAAGTTGGAACAGAAAAAAACAAAATTTTCCCCGCTTGAGATTGCAATCCGCAAAGGCTACCTGACGCGTAAGCAATTGGACCTTCTGGGCATTATCACTAACCCAACTTCGCTCGTACCTGGGTACCGAATCGATGGATATCTTGGTCAGGGTGGTAGTGGCACCGTTTACAAAGCGACTCAACTGCGAATGGATCGATCCGTTGCGATCAAGACCCTCAACCGCATTGCTGCCCACAATGATTTGACTCCCAAACGTTTTGAACGCGAAGCTAAAATCATTGGGCGTTTGCGACATCCCAATATCATTTCGGCGTTTGATTTCGGCATTCACAACGAGCAACTCTATCTGGTCATGGAGTTCGCTGATGGTATTGATGCCGACGAATTCTTAGCAAAACAGCAACGCATACCGGAATTTCAGGCATGGCATATCGCTCGGCAAGTTTGTCATGCTCTGGAAAACGCAATCCAACACGGCGTGACTCACCGCGACATCAAACCAGGCAACCTGATTCTCACGACCGCGACTGCCGGCAACCAACTTCCCGCCAATGTTCCTCTTGTGAAAGTTGCCGATTTTGGACTCGCAAAATTCAGCGACAAAAATCTTGACGCAACCATCACATTGGACCAAACCGTTACTGGCACTCCCTTTTACATGTCACCCGAGCAGGTTAAAGCCGAAAAGATCGACCATCGCAGTGACATTTACTCTCTCGGCACAACGACCTGGCATTTGATTGCCGGCACCCCTCCCATTACCGGCAGCAGTCCGCTGGACGTGATCACCAACAAGATGAAACTGGAAGATGACTGGCTTGAAAAACCTCCCGAGGACATCTCACGTACTAGCTTTGAGTTATTGAAAAAAATGTGTCGCTTTGATCGCGAGCACCGAATTGACGACTACCCAGACTTGAATCGCGAGATCGAATCGGTCATCGAGCAACTTGAAACAAACACATCCGTAGAAACGGCGGGATTTGTGCTCAACGACAATCCCTTTTCAGCGGCCGCCAAAGTGACGACGATTCATGAACTGGCCAAAACCTTGACCGGTGATGAAAACCTGAAAGCAGACACGACCGGTCGAAAGATAACTTCAACTGACACGACCAACCTTTCAAGCCAACAGACGCATTCCCAACTTTTGGACACCGAAGCCACCAGCGGCGGCTGGCCGATTTCTCGCTGGCTACCCATTGCAATCGGTGTGATCATCTTGCCCATCGTTGCCTATCTCTTCTGGCCTGCCGGACAAGTTCCCAGCAAAAATCACTCCCAAAAAAACACAACGCTCGGTGACAGGCTGGTTGAATTCTCTGGGCCTCCAATATTTCTCTTTGACGGCAGAAGTATCAAAGCGACCCAAAAATTCACTGGAACTTGGGAACCCGCCGAAGGGGTCGAGGGCGCATCAATCCTTTCAGGCAACGGCACTCGCAACTTTCGATGTCAGGACGCCGAGGGGAATTCGCTACAGAATTTTCGTTTTGTCTGCGGATTTCGGCACCATGAAGCGGAGACAATTGGTTTTCGGTTTTTGGATGAAACAGGTACTGAAATTTGGAAAGTCGACATCAAACCCGACGAAGCAACTTTGAAGAAAGAGAATGAGCCAATGCTCCTTGCAGGGTGTTCGCTGCAACAATTCGACCAAGCCAAAACCTTTGGATACCACCAGTTTCGCATCGAAGCTCAACCCGATCACTGGCGAATCGAAATCGACGATCAAGTGCTTGCCGAAATCCCCAAAACCAAAGACCAATCTACCGGCCAACGCACGATCCAACTGTCTGTCGGTGGATCTGGGGCCGCACACTTCGAACAAATTCGGTTTCGTTCCTTCAAAATCAAATGATCGTGATGATTGTGACAGCATGGAAAGTCTCAAGTGTGATCTCAATCACCTCTTTTTTGGATTCGCCTTAATGATCTTGCAGCTTGGATTTAACCTTAGTAAAAATAGGCATGGGGGAGACGTTAACTTCGAAGTTACTTAATTCTTGGAGTAAGGAACGCCAGTTTGTCGCGTCTGACATCGAGTAAAGCCGCTGTGGTTGCTTAGATTCTTAGCTGCTAGAATAGATTCTCCAAGCAGGCGAAACGTAAGCGATTCTTGGAGTGTTTTTACAATCGAGCTTGAGACGAAAAATAATGAGAATTTTCGAGATCAATACATTGAGCAAAAATTCAAACCCCGTCGCCAATGCTGCATCCACTAAACCGCCTTTCATCGGTCGGTCTTGGGCGCCTCGTTCTTCAGCCATCCTATTTTGGTTGCTGGCACTCGGCCTATTTTTGGCCGCAAGCGGTTGTGGTGTTGATGAATTCTCTGGCAGTTCAAGCCAACCCGAAAATGGCGATGAACTTTCAGGGCGATTAACGTTAACCGGCTCAAGTACCATCGCACCCATGGCGCAGGAAATCGCCAGTCGCTTCGAACAGGCTCACCCTAATGTCCGTGTTGACGTGCAAACCGGTGGTTCCAGCCGAGGAATCCGTGACGCGAAAAAAGGTGCTGCCGACATCGGCATGACCAGTCGCGATCTTAAAGCCGATGAATCAAACGAACTTGTCCCGACCGTCATCGCTTGGGACGGCGTCGCCTTTGTGGTTCATCAAGACAATCCGGTCAAGGAAATCACCCAAGACCAACTGCGACAAATCTATCTTGGAAAAATCAACAATTGGTCTGCAATCGGTGGAGCCGACCAACGCATCGTTGTTTCCAATCGCGCTGCGGGACGTTCGGAACTTGATTTGGTTTGCAAATTTTTGCAAATCGAACCTGGCGACATTCAAGCCGATCTCATTGACGGAGAAACTCAGCAGTCACTAAAAAGTGTCATCACCAATTCCAAAGTAATTACCTACACGTCTGTTGGTGCCGCACAAGACGCGGCGTTGCGAGGTGAGCCACTTAAGTTATTACCGCTCGACGGTATCGAAGCTTCATCGCAAACCGTTCAGTCCGGTAAGTTTCCGTTGGCCCGCCCGCTGATCATGGCCGTTAAAAAGCAAGGCTTAAGTGCCGACAAAGCGGATCTAGTGAACGCGTTTTTAGAGTTTTCAACCAAACCGTCGGTCGCCGATGTTGCGACCGACCTTGGATTTGTCCCCGACCTTGGAGCCTCAAAGGCCAACCAAGAGTAGGCATGCATTCAAATTTGCTGGTAGAATATTCCCGTCCAACCTCCTGAAAACACAATCCGCAGGTAGGGCCACGTCTCCCAACCACGAACCAGCTACCCGCCCGACAACGCTAAAT
>CAZKTR010000226.1:0-5820 GCA_964555525.1 uncultured Pirellulaceae bacterium | reverse complement strand
AAATTTTCAGGCCAGGTTTCTTTGTTGTCGGGCCACGTTAGCCAGACTGCTGCTTGTGGTTCCCACTCGGCGGGCAAGCGGTATTTTTTTTCGGCCATCTAGCTGTCGCTCCAGCGATTGGTCAAATCGGTGTAGGCATCGATACGGCGGTCGCGAAAGAAGGGCCAATGAGTCCGCGCGGTTTCGATCAAGCTCAAGTCACAATCTGCTTGAATCGTTTCTGCTTCTTGTCCAGCTTTGGCAATCACGCAGCCGTAAGGATCGACCACAAACGACGCTCCCCAAAATTCGATATTCTGTTCGACTCCGACTCGGTTGGGAGCCACGACATAGACACCGTTGGCGATCGCGTGGGATCGCATCATCGTTTGCCAAGCATCGACTTGAGCGGCGCCGAATTGTTCTTTTTCGGGAGCCTGCCAACCGATCGCGGTCGGGTAAACCAAAATCTCGGCACCTTGCATCGCGGTCAGCCGAGCTGCTTCGGGGAACCACTGGTCCCAGCAAATGCAAACGCCCACGTTGCCGACGGACGTTTGAAAACTTTGAAAGCCGAGGTCTCCGGGGGTGAAATAAAACTTTTCGTAAAAGTAGGGATCGTCAGGGATGTGCATTTTTCGATACGTTCCCAAAATCGATCCGTCGGTTTCGATGACGATCGCGGTATTGTGAAACACGCCAGCGGTGCGTCGTTCAAACACCCCAGCGACGATCACGACTTGGTTTTCTTTGGCGACTTGGCAGATACGATCGGTCGTTGGGCCGGGGATGGATTCGGCGATCCCAAACTGACTATGGTCCTCAGTTTGACAGAAATACAGCGAACTAAACAGTTCTTGCAAGCAGATTAGGTTCGCCCCCGCCTTGGCTGCTGCTTCGATTTGCTGGACGGTTGCTTCGATGTTACGAGGAATATCGCCAGAACAGGGCAATTGAATCGCTGCAACGGAGATGTTTTTGTTTTTGTTCACGGGTTGTAGTTTCTAACACATGAAGTGAGTGATAAGCTAGTGGATCGCTATTTTGAGTCATGTGACCAGACGAGCAATCCTAGGACGTTATTTTTATTTTATCAGCATGTTAAAGAAACCTCCCCTCGGTCTTTTTATTACCGGGACTGACACTGAAGTTGGCAAAACGTTTGTTGCTTCGTTGATTGTTAAGCAGTTAGCGGCCGCCGGGCATCGTGTCGGGGTTTATAAACCGGTTGCCAGCGATTGTGTGTCTGACGGAAAGCAGCTTGTTTCCGAAGACGCGGTGCACCTGTGGGAGGCCGCCGGTCGCCCGCTGTCGCTGGAGGCTGTTTGCCCGCAGCGCTTCGAGGCTGCGTTGGCGCCGAATTTGTCGGCCGCGAAGGCGGGACGCGTGCTGGATGGCAAGTTGTTGCGAACGGGCATTGAAGCTTGGGCCGACGAGTGTGATGTGATTGTGGTCGAAGGGGCTGGTGGCTTGATGTCGCCGGTGGGCGACGAAGATTTTATCGCAGACTTGGCACTCGATTTTGGTTACCCGGCGGTCATCGTGACCTCCAACGTGATCGGCGCGATCAATCAAACGCTGCAAACGTTGATCACGGCATCGTGTTTTCGAGATGGAATTCCTGTCGCGGGAGTCGTACTGAATGATGTTCGGTCGATCGATGGCGATATTAGCATGGATTCCAATCGCGAAGAAATCGCCAAACGATCCGCGCGGCCTGTGTTGACTCGGCTACGTTACGAGCAAGAAAAGTTTGATGATAAGGTCAACTGGATGGAAGTGATTGAAGAATCACGGTCGATCTAGGATCGAACAAAGAGCCGCGGATGAACGCTAATGGACGCGGATGAAAACCGAATTTGAAACCGTGATGATCCGGGGCTATTCGCGGTTTGAAGATTCGCGTGTTAAAAAACAATTAAACTGAACCCCGACGAACCAATATGAAACCTGAAGTCCTCTCATTGCTCCGCTGTCCGATATCTGAGTCCCCGTTGTCGATTGCCGATGCGACATTGGTGACCGAATTGAATCAGCGAATTTCCGCAGGGACGTTAACGAATCGACTGGGTCAGGCGATCGAGAAACCGTTTGAATCTGGGTTGGTAAACGAAGATGGATCGTTGCTGTTTGCGGTGCGCGGCGAGATTATGGTGTTGGTGGCGGACCAAGCGATCGAGTTGAATGGTTTGAGTGAGTAGTCGATTTCGTTGCATTTTTTTAAAACGCTGGCCATGTCATGCTTCACACGTTTGCAGTCTCGGGTTACCGTTCGCTTAAAGAAAATGTTTTGTGTTTGGGCCAGCTAAATGTTGTCACTGGTCCTAATGGTAGTGGCAAATCAAGTTTATACCGCGCGCTGCGTTTAATTCGAGCGGCGGCGGACGGGAGTTTGATTCAGTCGCTCGCCCGTGAAGGTGGATTACAATCGACGCTGTGGGCAGGGCCAGAAGCATTTTCGCGAGCGATGCTCAAAGGTGAAATGCCGGTTCAAGGAACCGTTAGGAAAAAGCCGGTTTCATTGCGAGTCGGCTTTTCAAGCACTGATTGTAGCTATGCGATGGACCTCGGTTTACCGCCGCTAGGAAATACGGCGTTCTCGCTGGACCCGATTGTTAAGCGTGAATGCTTATGGCGTGGATCGAGTCGCGAGGCAAGGGATTTGGTTGCCGATCGAAAGGCTGGGATGCTGCGAGTTCGGCCTGGCCGAAAATGGGAGAATGTAAACGTACCATTGTCAACGACGACCAGCATGTTGACTGAGTTTGCCGACCCCGAACGCTGCCCGGAATTGATCCTCGCGCGAGACTCAATCCTATCATGGCGATTCTACGATCATTTTCGAACCGACGTCGATGCACCGGCTCGCCAAATTCAAGTCGGGACTTATACGCCCGTGCTTTCCAGCGAAGGCGACGATCTGGCGGCGGCGCTTCAGACAATTCGCGAATCGGTGCATGACGAAAAATTGGCCGAAGCAATCCATGACGCTTTCCCTGGTTCGCAACTGGAAATTCAATCATCAACCGACGCTCGATTTGAGGTTCTTTTACATCAGGACGGAATGCTGCGGCCCTTGCAAGGGGCTGAGCTTTCTGATGGTACCTTGCGGTTTCTTTTTCTGGCCGCTGCGTTGTTGACTCTGCAGCCGCCTGAGTTGATGGTGTTGAACGAACCAGAAACTAGTTTGCACCCAGATTTATTGCCGGCACTCGGACGTCTAATTATTGAATACTCAAAGTACAATCAGATTTTTGTCGTCTCGCACGCGCAGTCGCTAGTTGAAACGCTTGTCACTCATGACCAGTGCGAGCATTTTCAATTGGAAAAGACGTTCGGTGCCACAAAGTTGCTTGGTGTTGACGAATTCGATTTGCCATACTGGAAATGGCCAACGCGGTAGAGGCTTTCAGAGGCTGCCACTCTTTGAGCCGTTTTGGCTACCTGCGCGATCACAACTGAGCCGCCGGGCGATAGCCCAATGGCACTCATTTTAGATACGTCATTCCGATGGTACAAATTTAAACGCCACAGATTTACACAGATCTTCACGGATACTGCTCGTGAAAATCCGTGTCCATCCGTGCAGATCTGTGGCTAAAAAACGAATCCATTCCTACCACGGATATGACCGGTCGAGGCAAAACAGGCATTTGAGAAGTCACAGTGAAGGGTGAAGTGAGTGCCAAGCGGTGAGCCGAACGCGCTAGCGTCGGGCGTTGCTAGGTTAAGCGACATTCTGTTAATGCCCGACGCTAGCGCGAACGGCTCACTTTTGTCGCCACTATCGTGGCTTGAAAGTTCTAAAGTGAGTGCCTGTGGGCTTCTGCCCCGGAGTTGCCGACTTCAGTAAAGCGAGTCTCGTTGCATGCGAAGGTTGCGCATTCGCCGTTGTATTCCCAGCAATCGTAGCAGTGGGGTGTTTGGCAACGGATGCAGCATACGGTTTTGGTTTCGATTTCTTCACTGCAAATGGGGCATTTGACGCTTTCAAGTAACGTCACGGAATCTTCGTTGACGAAATTGAGCCCCTTGGTTTCTTGCATTGCCAACAGGTCGTAAAGTTTGAGACTCATCCTGACGAAGTCGTCGATCGGTTGGCAGTTCCGCAGGTCGCTGGGAACCGAGACTTCTAGCCATCGCTCGCTGAGTTTCATGCGAACTTGGCGGTGCTTGCCGGCGCGACGTAGTTGCTCTAGTTGCCACTGGATCGCGGAGTTGATTTGTCGTTTGGCTTCGAACGGGTTGCTGGAAGCGGCTTTGAAAGTCGCTTGAAACTCGGGATCGTCAAATACAATTTTTTTAAGGCGGTCTGTTTTCCATCGCCAGTTCGTCAGCTCGGCGGTTGTCATTTCCATTTCAACGATTTCGAAAGGGAGGATGAGCGAAAGCCTAGTTTCGCGTCTGTGATCAGGGAAACCGCGACTGCTGTGACTGGACAGCGTCGCGTGGGTGTCGCGATATTTAAATGTTAATGTGGGGCGGGAGAACGGGGTCATGGTAGTGACTCCCATGCTGGCCGATTTTTTGCCAAGGTAACGCTCGCCGACCGATTGGTATTCAAGCGACCAGCTATTGCGGTCGCTGAGAACGATCGTCGTTTTGATTACCACAAAGATAAGGCCTGCGATAAGCAAAATTGGGATCATGTTTTCTCCCGGTAGTTAAATGTCAGTTGGATTAGTTTTAGCCGCAACGAAACGGCTCTGAATCAACCGCGTCAATGGGTCGCGACAGGAGGCTCACTAAATTCGACGGGTGCACTGGTTGATTCGGTGTGTTCCACGGACTCGGCTGCTCCGTCATCGTATTCGTCGATCTGTTCGTGGCTGAGGACTCGCCGAGCTTGGAAATATCCCAGTGCTCCACCTGTGCCGAGTAATCCCAATCCGCCGGCTAGCCATAGGATCCAATCGTTGTTGGAAGTCGGTTGGTCCGAGCCGGTTGCGTCACCTTTGGCTGCGTCGATTTGTTGTGATGCAAGTGTCAGTTGCGACTTAGTTTTATCTAGATCAGCCAGAAGTTTTTGATTGATTTCGCTTGATTTTTGAAAATCGTTTTCGGCCTGTTTGCGTAACAGCGTTTCTTTTTCGAGCCTAGCCAATTGACCGTCCAAGCTTGATCGCAACAAATACTCTTGCTCTTTCAACCGAGTAAACTCGGACGCCAATTGGCCGTTGCCAGCGTGTCCAGCCACGACTCGCTCAACTAGTTCTGCTTGGGCTTGTTGGTGAATGGTTTGTTGTTGATCTTTTTCTAATCCAGTTTGTTGTACTGCAGGATCAGGGCGGCTGCTGGCCATCCAATACACGATCGCGATCATCATGATCAATTGCATGACCAACATGCCGATCAGTAACGTGTCACGATGCGTCTGCGGCGGTTGGATTAATTGAATGGTCTCCCGTGCGGGTGTGTTTGAGTATCTTGGATCGTTCATTTTATTTTCCTTCGAATATAAATTCGCAAAGTATTCTAGTTCTTGAGCTCGATGGCGGCCGGTGTACAGGATGAAGCCGCTGGTGCGCCGAGTCGTTTGTGACTGGGTGCCGTCGGCATGTTGTTTGCGGTCCCATTGAAACCAGCCACGGTCGTCGTTGCAGGGGTCGATGACTAGCGCTACATCTAAGATTCGATTAAAAAAGTTGTCGCAAATGAATGTGTCCATTCCCGACAAAAACACGTTCCAGCCGGGGTGAGTGTGATACCAGCCGACCATTTCCAAGTCCGGATGGAACTCTGCTCGCCGCCGAGTAATCTCGCTCCAGGTGTCGTGGGTGAACGTGAAACTGCCTTTGGTAGCGTGGTAGTGTTCGGCTCGGAGGCTCTCTTGAACCACCA
>CAZKTR010000225.1:0-5828 GCA_964555525.1 uncultured Pirellulaceae bacterium | reverse complement strand
ACATTCGGCATTGGTCCTATGCCAAACCCGTTGTGAGCGCCATTCGAAAATACAAGTATCCGAAGATTCGCTTTTCGCTTGATTCAAATGACGGCCAGCAACCGACGGTAGACCCTTGCTGGGCGTTCGTTTTTAATGTGCCTCGCTACGCCATGAACCTGCCCATCGCAGCCGAGGCAAACCCCGAAGACGGAATGCTGGATCTGTGTACGTTTCGTGGCGGCAGTTTGTTTCGCGGCCTGTTCTATTTGGTAACCGTATTACTGCGACGGCATAAACACTGGACAAACAGCAAAACGTATCACTTTAAAAAGCTGACCATGGAATCCGACGGAGAAGTCCCCTATCAACTCGATGGCGATCCAGGTGGGACGTTGCCGTTAACGATCGAAGTCGTCAAAGGCGGCGTGACATTGATTGTGCCATAAGTGGCGACTTCCAGCTGGCCTACGATGATGTTCGATTTGGGGAACACTAATTTTCGCTAATCGACACTAACCCTGCTCACCCGAACTGGCATTGGTCCCGCCACGCAGCAGACAGCAAACTCGGTACAAAACAAAAACCGTCCAAAAACCCAAAGCACACCAATAAAACGAATACCCCGTGTGCTCGGCAACAAAGCTCTCCATGACCACGTCCAGTGGCAACACCAAGTAAAAACCAAACTCATAGCGATTTGTAAACAACCGATGACAGCCAAAACAAAGCAGGGTCATCACGCCAGCGATCACTAATCCGAACACGAGGCTCCTCGGGTACTCGACCGCCAAGCACATATAAAAGAACCCAAGATACAAAACGAGCATGATCAGATTAAAGCCGATCCACGAAGCCACAGAGATACCCATTGCCGCGCGACCTTGATCGACATCGTTTAATTTTTCGGTGATCTCAGTCATAATTTTCCATCAGTCGTTATTAAAAATTCAACGCAACAATTTTGCGATCGCTTTGAAAGAATCACTCCCCGCCTTTTCGCACAGCTCAAACATAGCCGCTTCGGTAGTCGTAACCGTACATCCTTGCGTCTCTAAACGACGTAGTGCAATTTCATGGTCTATAGGAAAACGACTTCCCATCGCATCAACGCACAGCTGAACATTGAACCCGGCGGCAATCATGTCCAACGCGGTTTGTGCGATGCACACGTGTGTCTCGATCCCACAGAGCAATAGATTGTACACGCCCTGAGTTTGTAATGATCTGAAAACCGACTCACATTCTCGGCAACTAAACATGGTTTTTGCTGGCAACCCTGCTGGCAACAAACCTGCACTAGCGCGAACAACCGATTCAGACAAACTGGCCACCGTCGGCCCAAGCCCCTTGGGATATTGCTCGGTGGCAATCGTTGCCACGTCTAAAATTTCAGCAGTCGCCACTAAACGGTGGACGTTGGCCAAAATTTGCTCTTTTTGATTCACAATGGGCAACAATTTTTCTTGCATATCAACAATCACCAGCGCCGTATCGTGCGAGTTGATTAACTGGGAACTTCGCTGGAAATTATTTTCTGACATCGTTAGCTACTTCCAATTCGCCGGGCAGGACAAATCCGTTTTTGAAACAGGGTGTTTTGGTAACCCGACGCGTAAGCGAGGAAGCAGTGAAAATCCTCGCTTACGCGTCGGGTTACCATTTAAAAAGGTCTACCTGACTTGTAATACTGATTCGCCAGGGTCTGGCGGGTGCAAAGTTATTGAAAAAGGATAGAATTTGGTTCCAATTTTGAACTCAACCAATCAGCCCATTAGTTTAACGCTAGACGCCATGAAATTCCACGCGACAACCATCCTCACCGTCCATCAAGGCGATCAAGTCGCCATGGGCGGCGACGGGCAAGTGACTCTTGGATCGGCCGTCATGAAATCCGATGCTATGAAAATCCGTAAGTTACTCAACGGTCGAGTCCTTTGCGGGTTTGCTGGCAGCAGTGCGGACGCGTTTGCTTTAATGGAGCGATTTGAGGCTCAGCTGAAAGATTCGCCCAATAACATCGTACGCGCGGCAATCGAACTAGCCAAGCAATGGCGAATGGACAAAGCGCTGCGTCAACTCGAAGCGTTATTGACCGTCACCGATGGCAAACACACCTTATTGGTCAGTGGCACCGGTGACGTGATCCAACCCACCGACGGCATCGTTGGGATTGGCTCGGGAGGCAACTTTGCGATCGCAGCTGCCCGGGCTTTGAAAAAACACTCCAACTTGAGCGCCGCCGAAATCGTTCAAGAGGCATTAACCATCGCCGGTGAAATCGACATCTACACCAACACCAACATCGTCATCGAAAAAATCGATGTCCCGGCCTAACCTGCACGATTCGATTCGCGTTTGATCAAAACATTTACCTTGGATCTTATCCGACCATGTCAAAAACCGACACCACACTCACCCCTCGCCAAATCGTTGAACAGCTTGACCAACACATCGTTGGCCAGGCCAACGCAAAACGCGCCGTCGCAATCGCCATCCGCAACCGTTGGCGACGCCAGCAACTGAGCGATGAATTGCGCCAAGAAGTTTCCCCGAAAAACATCCTTATGATTGGCTCCACCGGCGTCGGCAAAACCGAGATCGCTCGACGACTGGCCAAACTCACCAACGCACCGTTCATCAAAGTCGAAGCCACCAAGTACACTGAAGTCGGCTACTACGGTCGCGATGTTGAGAGCATGGTTCGCGAGCTGCTGGATAATTCGCTGGGGATCGTCCGTGAAGAACAGCGTGAAACCGTCAAAGCAGACGCCCAACGCCGAACCAACGATCGCCTAGTAGAAATGCTCTGCCCTGCCCCAACGGTGAGTTTTCCCGACGACGAAGACTCCGCTGACGCCAAAGAGTCGCTTGAGCGCACTCGTGAAAAAATGAAAGCCATGCTGATTGCTGGTGACCTAGAAGAACGTGAAGTCGATTTGACGATCGAACAAAAGGCCGCGCCGATGATGGTCGGCGGGATGGGGGTCGAACAGATGGACATGGATTTCCAAGGGATGTTGGAAAAGATCATGCCGGTCAATCGCTCCAAAAAAACCCTAACCGTCGCGCGGGCTCGAACCGTGATTTTTGAACAAGAATGCGACAAACTACTGGACGCCGACAAACTCAACCAAGCCGCGATTGAACTGGCGGAAAACTCCGGCATCATTTTCTTGGACGAAATCGATAAAGTCGTCGCTGGCGAAGGCAAGAGCGCCGATGTGTCGCGACAAGGCGTACAACGCGACTTATTGCCGATCGTCGAGGGAACTTCGGTACAGACCAAGCATGGTTACGTAAAAACCGATCACATTTTGTTCATTGCGGCTGGGGCTTTTCATCGACACCAGCCCAGCGAACTGATGCCGGAATTGCAAGGTCGTTTTCCGATCCGCGTCGAACTGAACGATTTGACACAGGACGATTTTGTCCGGATCTTGACTGAACCCACCAGTTCACTGACAAAACAGTATCAATCGTTAATGGCAACCGAAGGCGTGACGTTGTTGTTTACTCCCGATGGCATCGAGGAACTGGCTGCGATCGCCCACTCCGTCAACCAAACCACGATGAACATCGGTGCTCGCCGCCTGTACACGATCCTTGAACGCTTGCTAGAAGAACTTAGCTTCGAAGCTCCTGACATGAAACAAGGCAAACTGACCGTCAACCAAGCGTACGTCAAAGAACGCCTCAGCGCCGTCGCAGAAGACGAAGACCTAAGTCGATATATTTTGTAACGAATGCCGCACGGGCATGCCCTATCTTTTGCTTACATGATGGCAATACCAAGCACGTGCGATAGTGATCGATGACCGTGATACAAACCGTCGATCAAAATTTTATTTGTTTGCGAAATATTCACTCCCCCCGTTCGAGCCAACTAGTCGGCCAACAGTTACGGCAAACGTAAGCTTGCTAGCAAAACGAGATCGACACTGCTCTTCGTTCTACGAAACGCTTCGATGCTTCCACCGACAAATAATCTTGCTCGAATCAAGACAGCCGAATTTCTTTAAGACACCTCGACAAATACCGCCTCAAGCCAGCCAGCAATAACATACAGCTGCACTGCCACGAAGTACTGCAACAACCATTTCGTCTGACTTTAATGGTGTTTTCAGATTGTTGATTAAGCCCAACCACCCCCAAAAAGAGCGTGCGTAACAGAGTTAACTCGTGACGCTTGCTGTAAAGAAAATTATTTTTCGCACTTGCGATGCTCGATAAGGAGACGAACGACTTATCTATTCTGCTGCAGCCGAGAAGTGCTTGAACCAACTCTGGTTCATCTTCTTGTTAGTGCTGTCACCACTCGCCTTATCATCAACGAGAAATATAATGTTGCCAAAACACGGAAGTTTTCCAAACATCAGCTCTGTTTTTGAATCTCTTGAAGAACGCGTTCTTTTCGATGGTGTTCCAGACGCTACATTTGTTCTTCCGCAGGTCGACACAGCCGAGCCGATACCGGCGCAAGTGCAGAATCTGCAAGACGCGGATTACGAAGGTCAACGCGAGTTGGTCTTGATCGATGCTGGCGTTGAAAACAGCGAGCAACTGCTAACGGACATTCTTGAGTCTCGGCCCGACAGTGCCCTTGAGATTCGTGTGCTTGATTCCAACAGCGACGGCGTCCAGCAGATCTCAGCGATATTGGCGGAGTCGAAGGGCGAGTACGATGCGATCCATATCATCTCGCACGGCGATGAAGGCGAAATAAGTCTTGGCAACACTTCACTAACGGCAGACAATCTAGATCGCTACGCAAGCGAATTGGCGGGATGGGCCGATTCGTTGAGCGAAGATGCGGACCTGTTGTTCTACGGTTGCGAACTGGCTGGCAACGCTGAAGGCGAAGCTTTCATTGAGTCAATCAGCGCCATCACCGGTGCCGATGTGGCAGCGTCGGACGACTTGACCGGTGCGGCAGATTTGGGCGGAGATTGGGAACTGGAAGAGGTAGTCGGAGTTGTTGAGACCCAGTCGCTAGAAGCGAAGTCATGGAACGGCACCTTGGTGGACACAGACGGTGATGGAATTTCGGATGTCGATGAAGGGGTCGGCACCGACACCGTTAGGTTTCGTCCTGACGCAATCATTCTTAATGGTTCGGATGTCTCAGGCACTACCGACCGCACACTGGCTCAGGGAGATGAGATTCGGTTGACCAACGTGGGTGTTTTCGAGGGCCAAAACCTTGACATCTTGGTAAACATCGACCAGGTCGAAAATCTGGATAACAATGGGCAAATCGAACTGGATGCCGATCCCGCCAACAGTCCCAACATCATCGTTCGCGACAATGTCAATCGCGACCCACACATTGTGTTCACCGTAACTTTCGTTGAAGCAGGCACATCAACCGACTTCACGATTGAGGCTCCGGTTTCATTGCGGTTAAGCGACATTGACTCAGGAGACGGACAAGATATTTCCGAAGTCTTTGGTATCGAAACGGGAACGGCGTTGTCGGTTGATTTGGGAGCAAACTTACATGAAGGCGGCTTTATCAACGAGCCCTCACCGCCAGCTGGTTTTACCTACTTCCAAGTAGACCCTGCAACCAATGGCGACCCAAATAATTTCTTTGATGAAATCAATGAAAGCAGCAATCCAGACACCAACATTTCAATAAACTACTCTGAATTTACAACGGCACAATTCGTAGCAGGAGCAACGGGAAGCCACAGCGGAACCAGTGGACGTGGATTTGGGTTGGCGTCATTTGAAGTTACGATTCAGACCAGCCAAGACACCGACGGCGATGGTGTCGCTGATCACTTGGACATCGACAGCGACAACGACGGCATTCTGGATGCTGACGAAGCAGCCGAACTGATTGC
>CAZKTR010000224.1:0-5838 GCA_964555525.1 uncultured Pirellulaceae bacterium | reverse complement strand
AGCTGAGAAGGCAACCAACGAAAATCCCTGCCGAATGCGCGGCAGGGATTTTTTTTGTGTGGTGACGGTGCTTCCAGCCAGTCTTGATCCGTTTAACGACGAGCCGGAAGGCGTCAGCGCCGGCCAAAAAACACCGAACCGAAAAAAACTCGGTAGCAATCTTGGGCTATTCAACGATCCAACCTAAAGAACTGCAATGTCGCCTTTCACCGAGCGTGACATTTTTTACGTGGTGTGCTCGCAGTACCGCGTTACAGCATAAAAATTAACGCAAAGCCGCAAAGACGATTGGTCCTAAATTCCGCGAAGAGCCTGCATATATAACATAAACGCGTTAGCGAGGAACTCCTAAACCTCACCCTCATCCACTTCATCATCGTACTCATCCAACGCGTCTGCCGCCAACGCATCGCGGTAGGCATCCAACGCCTCCTGCATCAAACTCGCGTTCTCCAATAACTGACCTCGCTGCGCCGATGTCAAAATCGCGTTTTGAACTAACTTTGTTTCATCAAGCTTTTGCTCGCCATCTTGATCGAAAGATCTCACGAACAAACTAACCGACAAATAAGCATCTTCCAGTTCCTCGCCTGCTACGCTGTGGACTTCGTAGAGTGCATACCGTTGATTGTCGATGTCTTTGGGGATTGGGATCTCAAGTAGTTCTTCAACGGTCGTTGCAGATTTAATTCGTCCGACCATCTCATCGCTCGATATCGGCAACCGCATCGCCTCTTCCGATTCATCTGCCCACATACCCAGCTTTTCACTGTACGGTTTTTTTGCTGCAGTGACCGGTGCCATCCAACCCATAAATAACACGATCCCAAGCTCAACCGCCCACAGCAAGTACATGAAAATACCCTTGATCGGCGCTCCGTTGCCTCGCCCAATCACTATCCCCTCGTCAGCTCGTTTCTGAAAATGGCTTAGAAAAGAAACCTTGTCGCGCACCCAGTTACGTACCTCTTTACGAATCTTATTGCGAACGTCTTCCGGTTGGTCCCGTGGTAGCGTCCCTTCACTTATTTCAAAAGCGATTTCCGCGTCCGTAACCTCGCCAACCCATAGCTCATACTGAACGTAATGCTTGGCGATCACACCAAACCCACACAATAGCGTTCCAATCAAAGCAGCCAACAAAACACTGCGACAATGTCCCATATTGACAATCGTGGCCCCCACGAACCCGAGTGCTAAGCTGAAAACACCGGTCATGATAAAACTAATGTAAATGAACGGTATGATTCGCAAGCCAAATGCGTACCCCCCCCCCAACAACGCCGTCACCACCAACCCAATCAAAAAATAAATGATCGTGGACAAGCCAAATCCACCCGAAGGTTTATAAACCTCAAACATTCATTTACCTTCCACCATAAAATCGCTAACCAAACATTGAATAAAAAACATCAGTACGACGATATCGCCGCCGAAAACTCTGTTTTGATTCAACCATAAACCGTAAACTAGTTGTATGTCACAATCAAACCCCCAAATGCTCTGGCAAACTCATTACACCATCATTGTCGTGGTACTAGTAACACTCGCCTGCTTTCCGCAAATCACATTTGCCCAACAATCAGGCGCCACCACTCAAGTCCAACAAGACGATCAAAAGCTACTCAACGGACTTCGTGAACGCCAGTTGTTTGATTTAGCCAACGACTATTGCCAAAAGTTGCTCGACTCCAACGACCTACCACCGCAGCGACGGGTGACCCTAACAGTTCACCAGCTGAAAAACTTGACCGCCAAAGCCGTGTCCTCCTCCGGCGAAATCCGCACTCAGACCTGGCAGCAAATCGACACCATCGCCGATCGCTTTTCCGATTCCTTTCGAGGGTCCCGAGCGTTCCTTGTTCGCACCCAACAATCACTCGCCAAAATCGCACAAGCCCGATTGATCCGGCAAGAGATCGATGTTCGATTGGCACAACCCGGCGCCGACAAAACCGCAATCAAGTTACTCCGGTCGGTCCGCGACGAACTGGACGAAACGATCCAGGATATCGACAAGACAATTCCAAGAGGCAAGCCCGACGAATCGTCGACCGATCTTTCGACACCACAGTTACTGGCGCTCAAAGGCAACCTACAATTTCAATATGCCGTTTGCAATCTCGAACGCAGTCAACTGTACGGCGCCGACGCGAAAGCCGATCGCAAAGACGCGTTGACCCAAGCCCAAGAACAAATCGCCAGCGCCAATCGGACTGCCGAGAAAGGTAAAACTCTGTGGTGGGAAGCCAAACTTGCGTCCAGCAAATGCTACCGGTTGCTCGGTCGACATGCAGAAGCCGATGCTACACTGAAAGCGTTACCGATCAAACTGCTCCCTGCGGGACTCGAGCCACAGCTACGGATCGAACGTTTGCATGTCGCCTTGGCCAGCCACAATCCTACGCGAGTTGGAAACTTAGTCATCGAAGCACTTAAGCAGGCTCAGCGCCCACCGCTGGAAGATATTGGCTTGGTCCAGGCAACTGCTTGGCTCGCCAGCGCCACCAATTCGGAAAAGGCCGTCCGCTGGAAATCAACCTCCGCGTCCCTCGTCAAATCCGTCGAATCAACGCACGGCCGCTACTGGGGACGACGAGCCGAAGTGGTTTTGATTGATTCGATCCAGAACAATGCCGCCAACAACCCAGCCGCCACGTCGATTTCACCCGACACCGATTTGTTGATTCTAACCAAGGCCGCTGAAACGGCGCTCGAAGAGCAACGTCACCAAGACGCTGTCGACGGTTTCGCCAAAGCAATCTTATTAGCCAAACGGCAGAGCGATTACGAATCGGTATTGCGATTGAGCATTCAACAGGGCAAGCTATTTGAAAAACTCGGACGCCACGCCGATGCCGCTGACGTGATGATCGATTCAGCAATCGTCAAACCCAATCTCCGGAACGCCGCCGCTGCTCATCTTCGTGGCTGCTGGAACCTTTCGCAAACCATCGTCGGCGATGACGCACCCAAACAAGCCGCGACGTTTCAAAAGGAATTGGAACAACACCTCCAAACTTGGCCCGCCAGTTCGACGACCGAATCCGCCCTGCTCTGGCTCGGCGATCAACATCACCAAAACCGCAACTATCGATCTGCTTTAGAAACACTATTAAGAGTTCCCGCTAACAGCGAGCGATTCCCACAAGCCATCACCCAGGCCACAACTGCCGCTTCCAAAATTCTCCTGTCGCTCGAACAAACCAAACAACCACTCGACCTATTGACCAATCGGCTAATCGGACAAATACGTGAACCTGCAGCAAAGCATCCCGACCTCAAAGCGATCACCGAACTACTGGCTGCTGACATCGACATCCGGTTTCGCTCGCGTTTGCCCGACCAGCAGACGCTCGATGAATTTGAGCAAGACCCACGAATCAGTGACAGTGGCTCACAGTTAACCGACCTACGTTTGGCAATTCAAACCGTCAGCAAAATCAAAGACCCGGATGCCTTTGCAAAACAATTACTCGCAGCCCAAAACAAACCAGCAGTACAACGACGGCTACATGGCTACTTGAATGCCATGCGAATCCGAAACGACAGTTCCAACAGCGCACAAGCACTGGCCACTGCCAACCTTCAAGTCGCTCAGCAAGCCGCCACCGATGCCCGGCAAGCAAAACAAAACGAGCGGGTGACTGCGTGGGAACTGCGCGTTGTCGAACTGCATTTAATCCTCAACCAACACGAACAGGCCATCGAGTCACTAAACGAACTAATTAAAAAACATCCTCACAAAGCCGACTTACAAATCAAATTAGCGCAAGCCATGACTGCGGCATACGGCAAATCGGATCCCGAAAAACCGATCAATCAATGGCGGCTTCTTGCATCACGTCGACTACGACCCGCGAGCGATAACTGGTTCTTGGCCAAATACAACGTCGCCGAGCTTTTACATCGCAGTGGCAAGCGGGACGAGGCTTTAAAATTACTTAAGTACATCAGAGCCAACCCACCTGGCTGGGACAAATCCAAGCTTAAACCCGACTTCGATTCGCTGTTTCAAAAACTCAACTAGCAGGTAACCTGAGTCCCCGAAGCGGAATGAAGTGCAATAAGTTCAAAACACTAAACCGAAACGACCTCATGGTCCCGATCCGCTTTTAGAAAACAGAGGCCAGCCCTGTGCCCTGCCGACAAGGCAACAATTGGCCGAGCGGGATAAGAAGAATGCGTTTTCAATAGATGCAGAGTAGCTAATTTGTTGAGCAGTCTGTTTTAGAAAAAATAAAACACGAACGAAACCCCGCCAATAACAGCGAAATACTCTTATACGCACAAGCAAACCTGAGCTCTCAATAGCCTGCGGCAACCATGAAATTTCATTTTTTTCTATTCAATGTCTAAAAAACGAAGAAGTTGATTGAAACTACCCAACCGTCAACTAGTGTGGCGTCACTTATTTCATTCATTCCACCACTCCAAAAGGAAAAATGCAGATGTCAATTCGACGCCGGAAAAACAAATCGCAATCGCAGCCGAATTACAAAGCTCTGGAAAGCCGACAGATGCTGGCGACCGTCGTCGTCAACACTCCTGTTGACGTCGTCGACGCGACTGACGGACTTACGTCTCTGCGGGAAGCAGTCGTGCAGGCAAATGCAGACGATACAGTAGATGTCATTACCTTCGACTCCTCCCTTGCAGAACAACCGGTTGTGATCGACAACGGACCACTACCGTCTTTTGTCGAACGTGAGCTTACGATCGATGGCGATTTTAACGACGACTCAGTAGCAGACATCACAATTCAGGGAGTCGACGTCGACTCGCTCACTCCTCCCGCTGATTCGTCTTTTGGCATTTTTACTGCTCTCGAATCTGATATTCAATTTGATGGTCTTACTTTTACAGGGCTGTCCGACTCGGAAGCAGGCGTAATCGGGGGGCGCGATTCAACTGTCTCTATTGTCAACAGTAATTTTGACGAAAACAGCACAATCTCAGGAGTAATAATATTTTTCGACTCCGATATTTTCGTCGACAACACTTCCTTCACCAACAATACTGGTGACGGCGCAAGTGCGATTTCTACGTCTTTCAATACACTTACTATCCAGAACAGCACCTTTGACAACAACATTTTCGGCAGAGATATCGATCAAGTCCAACCCAGCGCGGCAGTCAGCACTCGTAATTCAACCACTGTTATCGAGAACTCCTCTTTCACTAATAACTCAGGTACTGCCGGAGCCCTAGACGTCTCTTCTTTCGTCAACATCAACACTAGCTCACTAACAATCACAAATAGCGTTTTTGCAGCAAATGAAGGCATATCCAGCGGAGCCATTAGTCTCAACTCGACACCAACGTTAATATCTAACAGCTTAATTACGGACAACGTTTCAGCGAACAGTGGAGGAGGTATACGCGGTATTAGAACGCCACTTACTGTCGTAAACAGCACAATTTCTGGCAACTCCGCTAGTTTCTCAGGCGGAGGAGTTGCTGGTGGGGCAAGCTTCGTTAACACAACGATCACGGGCAACTCCGCTGGTTCGGGTGGAGGGATTGCGACGGGTAGCTTTTTTTCCGCACCTTCTCTTTCGTTAGAGAACTCAATCGTACTAGGTAATTCAGCCGATACTTTTAACGACATCGAGAATTTTCAAGTATTAAATGCGGAAGGTGTCAGTATCGTTGGTTCAGATGTTTCGGTTCCCTTAAGCTTAAGCCTTAGGATCGTCAGTGCAGATCCAACCGAAGTTTTTGCTGAAACTGAAGCCAACGTTGGAAACAGTGCGATTCTTGCTGGCGTTCTTGCGGACAATGGTGGCCCAACTCAAACTGTTGCCTTGTTGAACAACATAAGTAATCCAGCCCTCG
>CAZKTR010000223.1:0-5854 GCA_964555525.1 uncultured Pirellulaceae bacterium | reverse complement strand
TACGTCGTTCGTGCTGATTAATTGATTAGTCGATGACAATTTGTTAACAATACCTTGCAGCCGCTTCAAAACTTGGAGCGGCTGTTTTTTTATGCAATAGAATGCTGGTTTAGATCATCTTGTTTGTTGACGCATGTCGATTCAGGTTTGGGAGCGGGCTCTGGTTGGTGTCATAATGATTTTTTATAATCTGTTCTGAATCGTTAGTTTGAAGTGAAAAAATTCCAATTCAATATGACCGATTTTTGGCTGTGGAGCTGTGTAGGTGTGATCGCCTTCATTGTTTCCGGTCCTGCGAAAGCAATCAACGCTCAAGAAGCCACCGCTGGGCAGATTGAATTCTTCGAAAAATCCGTTCGCCCGCTATTGAGCAAGCACTGCTATCAGTGTCACAGTACCAATTCAAAACGAATCGAAGGCGGTTTGAAGCTCGACAGTCGTGCGGCGCATTTGACAGGCGGAGATTCGGGGCCGTCGATCGTGCCCGGCAATGCCGCCGAAAGTTTATTGATCGAGGCAGTCAAGTACGAGTCCTACGAGATGCCGCCCAAGGGGATGCTGCCCGACAAAGATATCAAGGCGCTCGAGCGTTGGGTGAACATGGGAGCTCCATGGCCCGAAGAAAACGCTCCGGAATCGAAAGGTGCGGCTGAAAAGTTTGATCTCGAAAAACGAAAATCTGAGTTCTGGGTCTGGCAGCCCATTCAAACTCCCCAGTCGCCGGTTGTAAAAGACAGCGGTTGGCCGGAAAACGAAATCGATCGTTTTATTTTAAATTCGCTCGAACAAAAATCGCTGTCTCCTGCGGGCGAGGCTGGTAAAGCGGCGTTGCTTCGTCGGGTGTACTTTGATTTGGTCGGCCTGCCACCAACGCCCGCGCAAACGGAAGCATTTCTTGCGGACGAAGATCTTGAATCACTGGAACGCGTTGTCGATCGGCTGCTTGGTGCGCCTCAATTTGGCGAGCGTTGGGCGCGGCATTGGATGGATTCGGTGCGTTATGCGGAATCACGTGGGCATGAGTTCGACAGCGATATCCCGAACGCTTTTCAGTACCGCGATTACATCATCCGCGCGTTCAATCAAGATGTCCCTTACGACCAATTGGTCCGAGAGCATATCGCCGGTGACTTGTTGCCAGAACCACGACTCCATCCAGGTCGAAAATTCAACGAGTCGGTTTTGGGAACTGGGTTTTGGTTTCTTGGAGAAGCCGCGCACTCTCCGGTCGATATCCGTAAAGACGAAGCCGATCGATTCGACAACATGCTGGATGTAATGTCAAAGACGTTCTTGGGAGTAACCGTTTCCTGTGCGCGATGCCACGATCACAAATTCGATGCAATCTCGACAGCCGATTATTACTCGCTGTCTGGTTTTTTGCAGAGTAGTGACTATCGGCATGTTCGATTTGAATCGATCGAGCAAAATCGCGAAGTGTTTGATGAGCTTGCCAAGTTCGACAAGATCTACCGAGACAAAATCATTTCGCTGTTAAAGGATGAAGTCGAAATCCCGGCGGCGAAGGACAAAATTGACAGTCAAGCGATCGTGATTGATTACGGTAAACTCGCGCCGCAAGACTTCATGCAGAATGGTTTCATCTTCGGCAAAGCGCCGCGACTTCGAGGACAACCTTACTTCGTTGGGGGCAAGAAACCTGCGGTCAAAATCGCTACAGTGTCTTCGGCTGCTAGTGACCCGATCTGGAAAGGCCTTAAGGCGATTTCCCAAGGTGTGGTCGAGGACAGAAGCGAAGTTCACGCCTTGCCAACAAGTGGGCGTACGCTTCGGTCGCCGACCTTTGAGTTGACTAGCGAGACGGTTAGCTGTCGTGTTGAAGGTTCCGGGCATGTGATCGCTTGCGTGGATTCACATCGTCTCGTTCACGGTCCACTGCACAAAGAAACGATTGTTCGAATCCGGCCGGGAAAGAAGTGGGTCAAACTGAACTTAAAACGCTACGTGGGCCATCGCTTGCATTTAGAGTTTATTCCTGACGAAGCCACCGAGCTTTCGGTTCAACTGGTCGTGCAAGGTTTGGACAAACAACAGCTTGCCGAACTCGATCGACGACTAGCCAGCGACCAGCAAAAACTCAAAGACTACGCCAATAAAGTTGAATCATTGCTGGGTCAGAGTGAAGCCGCGGCAGAAATAGTTCGGGATTGGGGTGAGGCGCGTGATCGCTTGTCGGATCGGATCGTTCGCAGATCTGGAATTGCGATGGCGATGTTGGATGGAACGGGAGAAGATGCCCAAATTTTGATTCGAGGTAATGCATCCAAGCCGGGCGAGTTCGAACCAAGGCATTTCTTGACGGCTGTCACTGGTAACACGCCGATGAAAATTGAAACTGGTAGTGGACGACTGGAACTCGCCGATCAAATCAATGATTCAAAGAACCCGCTCACTTCGCGGGTGATGGTAAATCGCATTTGGCATCATTTGATGGGACGCGGGATCGTACCCACGGTCGACGACTTCGGCGTGCTTGGTCAGCGGCCGACTCATCCCGAACTGCTGGATCACCTTGCGATCAAGTTCAATTCGGACGGACATAGCATTAAGGCGATGATCAAGTACATCGTGTTATCAAAAACGTATCGTCTGTCTAGTCAGCCCAATCAAGCCTCGCTGGACGCAGACCCTACCAACTTGCTTTGGCATCATCGACCACCGCGACGTTTACAAGGTGAAACGATTCGCGATTCGTTGTTGTCAATATCGGGAAGACTAAATCCAAAGATGTTTGGGGCTTCGGTGCCGATTAATTTAACTTCCTTTATGGAAGGCCGTGGCAAACCGAAGGTGAACGGACCGCTGGACGGAAAGGGTCGTCGGTCCATCTATATTGCGGTCCGACGGAACTTCCTATCACCGTTTATGTTAACATTCGATACGCCAGCGCCGTTTAGTTCGATGGGACGTCGAAACGTTTCCAACGTTCCCGCTCAAGCATTAGCGTTGCTCAACGATCCGCTGGTCGTTGACCTCGCTGGTGACTGGGGGAAACGTGCGGTTGAGCAATTCCCGGACGGGCCGAAGGCTGCGAAGCAACGAATCGAATGGTTGTACGAATCGGGTTTTGGGCGATCACCATCGAACACGGAAATGAAAATTGCCGAAGAATATGTGCTCCAACAACTAGCCAAACCAGGTAACGCTGTGGATCCTTCTGCGGCTTGGGGTGCGATTGCACATGTGCTGGTCAACACGAAGGAGTTTATTTTTCTGCGATGATTAATCAATTCAAATACCCTTGTCAAAGAAACCTACAAGCGCCATTAACCCGCCGCGCGATGCTCAGCAAATGCGCCAGCGGTTTTGGGGCCGTTGCTTTGGCTGCGCTGCAAATGGACCCAGCTTTCGCCGTTGATGATCCCAAGCTTCCCGAATTAGGCGTTGCAGGTCACGGTACGCATCACAAAGCTCGCGCTAAAAATGTGATCTTCTTGTACATGGACGGTGGTCCTTCTCAGATCGATACGTTTGACCCCAAACCGATGCTTGACAAGCACAACGGTAAGGATCCAAGTAAGCTGTTCAGCGTTGAACCGACGCAGTTCAATAACAACGGTACTGTTTTGGCGAGCCCTTGGAAGTTCAAAAAGCATGGCAAATCGGGGATTCCTGTTAGCAGTTTGTTTCCCCATGTAGCCAAATGCGTAGATGATTTGGCGATCATTCGTTCGTTGACTTCGGAGTTCCCCGAGCACACGTTTGCGAATTATTTTTTGCATACAGGCAGTGGTTTGCAAGGCCGACCGAGCATGGGAGCTTGGGTTAACTATGGCTTGGGAAGTGAATGCCAAAACCTGCCAGGCTTTGCGGTGCTCAACGGGGGCCTTATTCCGCCTGGTGGCGTTGATTGTTTTGGTAGCGGCTTTCTGCCCGCCAGCTATCAGGGGTCGATCTTCAAACCGTCGGGGACTGGGATTGCCAATATCAAACGGCTCGAAGCCACCGTCCAAGCCCAGCGAGACAAACTTAATTTGATCAACCAACTCGATCAAATCGCGACCTCTCAATTTGGCGAGCACGATAGTTTGGAATCTGCGATCAAGAATTACGAGCTTGCTTACAAAATGCAGATGGCAGTGCCGGATGTAATGTCCGTTTCCGACGAACCAGCCTACATCAAAAGAATGTACGGCATGGAGGCGAAGTACAAGCCCACGCAGATCTATGCAGCCCAGTGTTTGATCGCTCGCCGAATGATCGAAAAGGGGGTTCGGTTTGTCGAATTGACTTGTCCGAACGTCAGACACGACCGCTGGGATCAACATAGCAACTTGAAAAAAGGGCACGAGGGTAACGCGAAAGCTGTCGACCAACCGATCGCAGGGTTGCTCAAAGACCTTAAGCAACGAGGCCTACTGGACGAGACGCTGGTCATTTGGGCGGGCGAGTTTGGGCGGACCCCATTTGCTCAAGGCAAAAACGGTCGCGATCACAACCAATTTGGATTTACGGTTTGGATGGCCGGAGGCGGTGTGAAGCCGGGAAGCATTTACGGAGCAACCGACGAGTGGGGCTATAAGGCGATCGAAAACCGACTTGAAATGCATGACTTCCACGCCACGATTTTGCATCTGCTGGGCGTGGACCATACTCGATCCACGTTTCGTTTTGGTGGGCGTGACATGCGCCTGACGGATGTTAAAGGTCATGTCGTCCACGAAGTAATCGGGTAGATGTTGCTTAAGCCAAATCAGACGGCGTCTGAACCGACGGTAACCTGTGTCAAACAATGCCTAAGGATATCGTGCCACAAGAGATTTTAAGAGAATTCCCATGTCCATGATCAAGTCCACTGTGTTTTTGACATTCGTTCTGTTGCTTTGCCAAACGGGAGTAGCAGACAATCCGTCGATCAATAAAACCAAGATGGCCCCTAAATCCCCACAACAACCCGCAGTTGAAACTAAACCCGATCGAAATCATAGCTTCTTGGTCTGCGGTCAAAAGACCTACATCATGGGCGCCAATGGGAAGGCGACTTGGACCTATCCGAAAAAGACACGCGACGGATACGTGCTCGACGATGGTTCCTTGATCTTGACGCTCAACAAATCAAAGAAACATAAAGGCGGCGCGGTTGTTAAGATTTCTGCCGATGGAAAAGAGAAACTGATATGGAAAGGCACCCAAAAGGAAGTTAACAGCGCTCATCCGACTAAAGACGGGACCTTTGTAATCACCGAAGCCGGTGCAAAGCCTCGATTGTTGGAGATTACCAAAGCCGGTGAAGTCAAACTTGAGTTCCCGCTGGTTTGCCAAACCGCTGACGTTCACAAACAAACTCGGATGGCTCGCAAATTGGACGATGGAACATTTTTGGTTCCTCACTTGCTGGACTTTGCGGTGTTCCATTACGACCAGACCGGTAAGGTAATCAAAAAGTTTGATACGACGGTTCCCGGTGATACAGAACATAAAATTCACACTTGGCCCTTTACGGCGATTCGTCATGGCGATGGCCGGACCATGGTCACTTGCACCAACGGCAACCGAGTCATGGACTTCGACGCCGATGGAAAAGTTGTTTGGACTCTCAGCAATGAAGACTTACCTGGTGAGTGGCTCAAGGATCCCTGTGGTGCTCAGGTTTTGCCTAATGGTAACGTGGTCATTGCTTCTTACGCAGCTGGAAAGGCCGATCCGAATGCCCCAAAACTGTTTGAAGTAGATCGATCGAAAAAGGTTGTATGGAAATACACCGACGGCAAAAGAGTGGGCGTGCATCACTTCCAAATTCTTGACACCAACGGCAAGAAGTTGCTGGGCCCGGTCATGAAGTAGGTCGTCGATAGGGTTTGATCCTTTACTTGCAAACCGGTTACAATGCGAT
>CAZKTR010000222.1:0-5905 GCA_964555525.1 uncultured Pirellulaceae bacterium | reverse complement strand
CGCGATCTTGTCAATTTGTACTGCTGGACCTTTCCCGAGCATCCAGGTCACAAGGGTTTCCTGACCGTGGTAAGATCGGACACATAGGTGGTTAAGGTTAAATGAGGTGCCGATTTCAAAGAAATTATTTAGGAAACTGTGGTTAAAAGTTACGGCTGTAACGGTTTTGAGGAAAGAAGACTCGACGGAACTTGCCGAACCGGAACTGATTCTGCGGATTGACCAGTATCAGAGCTATCAACAGCAGAGATTTCGCAAACGATAGAGCCAACCGACACCATAAAGCGAACGAAATAAACGAGGTCCAAAGCCTAGAGAAATGGCTGTTGGTAAGCAAAGAGCCCTAGAACTAGGTGGGCATTCAATTTGCGACTTGGTTTCACAAGCCTAGGGTGACAAAAATAACGAGAGTATATTGAGAAAGACGTTCGTCGATATATTTAAGAACTCTCAGTAAGTCCTTGACCTTGCTCTCGGCGACGGCGAACACGAGCACTAAAACGATCCAAAACCCCTCGCTCAGGATCTGTCAGGCAATCCAAATCTCCACCATGTGAGTGAAGTTTTGCTAGAACGCGATCAGCCCAGCCATCTTCTTCGACTTCAAGCTCTAATTCGTATCGACGACGAGCCGCTTGCTTTTCGTTTAGCCACTGTGAGTATGCGAAACTCTCTTGATCGCCTTCAAGACTGATTTCCCGACCTTCAAGCATGTCGAACATCATTCCGAAATCTTGATCTTCAAGCTCTTCCCAAGGCTCTTGATTTTCAGTGGTTTCTACGATCATTGAATAGCGTGCGGAGAAAAACAAAGTGACCCCTGCGAACAACAAAACCATCCAAGAAGGCCCGGCAATTTGAATCCCTGGCTCGTAATTCCGAACCATCAAAATAATCCCCGTACCGATCAGAGCAAACGCACAGGCATGTCCGATCAACATGATTGCCTTTTCGCTACGATACTTCGACAGCGGCAACTCAAAACTCGCGATCGCCGAACGAGCGATCTTGGCACCGTCAAACGGATGGCAAGCGATAAAATTAATCAACATCAGCTGGAAGTTAACCCAGCTAAAAATCTGCAGTGCAGTAATCTGAGGACTGTTGATATCAAACCGTGTCGGACGAAACGGGTTGATTCCATTGAATTGATCTGTCTGATACAGCAATACAAAACCCATCAAAAACAACATTCCGTTGGCGAATAGTCCTGATGCGTTAGCAAAAACGGAAGCTATGTTCGAGTCTTCGAGATCAGAAACACAATTACCGCCCCAAGGCGCTATTTCAATCTCATGAACTTCGGATCCCAAGCAACTGATACTGAACGCTTTGACAGTCTGGTGAACCAGAACCGCCAACAACAAAGCCATCGATGTCACCACGGCAGTTCCAGAGAAGAAATTCTGGTTGGTTGTTCCATGATTCCACTCGGCACCAAAAATCACGATCACAGCCAAAAGGAAAAGCATATGGACCCTTAGCGAGACACTTCCCCAGCGCCCTATGCTAAAACTCCAACCTTGATTTTCGATCATTGCTTGCTCCGCAATCGTTTTTTACTTTTGGCTTCGTCCGCAGGTGACAGTTATAATTGAGTTACGTCCTTCTGGCCAAGGCCATCTCACCCACTACTCAAGCTATTTAAGCCGATGTTGGTCACCTCGCAAAAACCAACGTGGACTTATATACGCTAGTCTATTCAATAAACTTACTCTATTCAACTTCGCTTTGGTGGACATCAGCCATAAAATCAAAACAAGATTCACCAAGGCCTCACCGGCGCATTAGATCACACAACCCAACGACGCTTTCAAATTTGCCTAACCGGTCCAAGCAGCTAAAACGATGGAATTATGGGAAAAACTTGGGTTCTAGACCGTCCAAGTGCAATTTTCCACAATCGATCAATTTCTAGTTATTCGTTCGTTCTGCCACGAAAATAAAGCCTTTGCTGCAATAGTTCAGGGCTACCCTGCCATTCACCGCTTCGCTCGAAGTGCCAACGATCCGAATCTGGCCAAAATTTTTCGTTTGCAGGCCACTGCACAAATGGCGTTCGTCCTAACACTTCATTTAGCTTGGCCGAGTTCATCGTGACATTGCCTGCTCGCGGCGGCATCGGTCCTGCCTCGATCCGCGGACAGCCTTGAAGAAAATCTGGGTCGTAACCGCCAACACGATTCACAATCTGGGCGATCTGAAACAACGACCACTTTGATTCACCGCCAGCGTGATACAGTCCGCTGACCTGGCGACTAAACACCTCTTCAATCACTTCGTTTAAACATTCGACGTACGTTGGAGTCCGAACCTCGTCAAAGTACAACGTCGCAGGTTTAAGTTTGGCAAACCGAGCTTGAATCCAGTCGATCGCGCCGGCGTGCCCATTGAAACTAACGCCCATCGGCAACGAAATTCGCAGAATACAGCTACTTGGCCGCTGAGCGGTAATCAGCTGCTCCGCTCGTACCATCGTCTTTCCATACACCGTGACGGGATCGACCGGATCAGTTTCCACGTATCCGCCCTGCCCTGCACCAGAAAAAACCAAATCAATCGAAAGATGCACCAAATGAATGTTTGTCGTCGCAATCGCGCCCAACAGACTTTCAACGCCCTTCACATTGACGCGTTCAGCCATCACCGGATCGAACTCGCATGCCTTTAAGCGACAACTCCCGCCACAATTCAAAATCGATCGCACCTGGTGCTTATTAACCAGACGCAAAAATTCCTCGTGATCTTCGACATCACACCCAATAATGCCATCACCTGAGAGTGGCCAGTTATTTATTGGCCGAACCCCCAGCACCTTTTCACCGTACAAACGCCGGAAGTGCTGAAAAGCGTTGTAGCCAGCCACGCCAGCCACGCCGGTGACGAGCAACGGAAACTGATCGGAATTAAACTTAGGAAGCATGTCGATGTTTGAAGGTTCAGAATGCCAAACATAGGTATTGAACGGACGGTTTTGTTTGAAAACACATTACTGCACGCATATCTTAGCCAAAAGGTCGGGGGATGCACCTAGCATCGGCATACCTTAACCTTAAGACCACACCCATCGGCAGTCCACATCCGGCTGTCCAAACTAAACAATAGAAAGCTTCCGTTGTCCAAATCGCCACTGCTTCCTTTCCAAATCAAAATATGTGGGCTGACGATGCCCCAACAGGCCGTCGATGCCAGAACAGCAGGTGCGGACGCAATTGGTCTCAACTTTTTTGAGCCAAGTATTCGTTACGTTACTAGCGACCAAGCCCTTGAAATCGCCCAAGCCGCTCGGCGGCAACCAAACACCGCCAACGATCGCCCCCCGAAAGTGGTAGGGGTTTTCGTGAACCACTCTCTCGACCAAATCATGCAACTTGTAAAAACGGTTGGGCTCGACGGGATTCAGCTACATGGCAACGAATCGGTCGATTTTTTCAAAGAGCTTAAAAAGGCAGTAACCGAACAATCAAAATCGGACGCACGGCCATTTTTCATCCGAGCAATTCGTACCCAACCAAAGGTAGACCAAGCCGCCGATAATCGGGATCTCGAAACCCAAGGTATCACCACCCAAATCCAAGTTTGGTCCACTGCGGGAGTCGACATGATCTTACTGGACGCTGCGGCCACAGGCGAATTCGGTGGCACTGGAAAATCGATCGACTGGTCCCTCATGCCGCAACTGCAGGCTTCGTCCGAACGCCCTTTGGCTCTCGCCGGCGGACTCACCCCTGCCAACGTCGGAATTGCAGTTCAAATAGCCCAGGTTAACATCGTTGACGTTGCCAGCGGCGTCGAATCTCCAAAAGGTACCAAGTGCCCGGACCTAGTAAAGCAGTTTATTCAACAAGCACGAACGGCGTTGGATACCTAAGAACTGTTGCCGATCACACGGCGACATTAACTAAATCAATCGCCGAGTTTTCCGGTCCGGTTGTGATTACCGCTGATTCATGGGTGTAACCTCGTAAAAAAGATTGTTTTTTTAGCATTTTTGCCAAAATACGCTGAAAAACAACGTGGTATGTTGCTCATTAAATCGGTCCCTTTATATTATCGACTTGGTCTCGAATGTTGAGCACCATCGGGAGTCCCCGATATCTAAGATAACAGTGTCCATTTGTATACTTTGAAATGACACTTTCATGCCGCAGTTGATTTGGCAATCTCGCTTAATCGTTGTTGCGGTTTCTTTTTTTTGTGAGAACAAAAAATGAGCACTACTACATCAGAACAATTTGTATTTACTCCTGATACCAAAAACGGAATCGACTACAAAGTCGCAGACCTATCGCTTGCCGATTGGGGACGCAAAGAACTGTTATTGGCCGAGCAAGAAATGCCAGGCTTGATGGCGCTTCGCAAAGAGTTTGGCAGTCAAAAACCATTGGCCGGTCAACGTATCATGGGCAGTCTGCACATGACGATCCAGACCGCAGTTTTGGCCGAGACATTGGTTGAACTCGGTGCGGACGTACGTTGGGTATCTTGCAACATTTTCAGCACGCAAGACCAAGCTGCCGCAGCAACCGTAGTCGGCCCCAAAGGTACTGTCGACGCTCCAGCTGGCATTCCTGTTTTTGCCTGGAAAGGCGAGACATTGGAAGAGTACTGGGCGTGTACTGAGAAGGCTTTGGACTTCGGCAATGGCCAAGGCCCAACGTTGATCGTAGACGATGGTGGCGACGCTACCATGCTGATCCACAAAGGTGCTGAGTTTGAAAAAGCAGGCGCTGTACCAGGCCCAGAGACAACCGACAACGTCGAGTTCAAAGAAGTCCTGAAGACGTTGGCTTGGTGCCTAGAGCAAAACCCTGGTCGCTGGACGAAGGTTGCCGCAGAGTGCAATGGCGTTTCCGAAGAGACCACGACTGGCGTTCACCGCTTGGTCGAAATGGCCGCTGCTGGCGAACTGCTGTTCCCTGCGATCAACGTCAACGACAGCTGCACAAAGTCCAAGTTCGACAACGTATACGGTTGCCGCCACAGCTTGACTGACGGTCTCAACCGAGCCGCCGACGTCATGCTGTCCGGTAAGGTCGCCGTCGTCTGTGGATTCGGCGATGTCGGTAAAGGTTCGGTTCAGTCACTCAAAGGTCAAGGCTGCCGCGTGATCGTCACTGAGGTCGATCCGATCTGTGCGTTGCAGGCAGCGATGGAAGGCTATGAAGTCAAAACGCTAGAAGAAACTCTCGACTACGCCGACATTTTCATCACCACGACCGGCAACAAGGACATCATTCGCCTTGAGCACATGGAGAAGATGAAGGACAAAGCTATCATCGGAAACATTGGTCACTTCGACAACGAGATCGACATGGTCTCGCTCGAGAAGGCTACCAAGCGTACGAACATCAAGCCTCAGTTTGACATGTACACATTTGACGATGGCCACAGCATCTTGGTTTTAGCCGAAGGTCGTTTGCTTAACTTGGGTTGTGCCACTGGTCACCCAAGCTTCGTAATGTCGGCTTCGTTTACCAACCAAACCATCGCCCAGATCGACTTGGCGTTAAACGCCGAAGGCAAAGAAACTTTGTCGGGAACCAAGTACGAACGTGGACAAGTCTACCTACTACCAAAGGTACTCGATGAGAAGGTTGCTCGTTTGCACCTGGGGCAGTTGGGCGTCAAGCTTACTGAACTGACTCCTGAGCAAGCTGCGTACATCAACGTTCCAGTTGAAGGACCGTACAAGCCAGAGCATTATCGCTACTAAAAATGGC
This sequence comes from uncultured Pirellulaceae bacterium, assembly GCA_964555525.1. Classification (GTDB taxonomy): domain Bacteria; phylum Planctomycetota; class Planctomycetia; order Pirellulales; family Pirellulaceae; genus Mariniblastus. Next base: position 182 of record CAZKTR010000222.1, on the reverse strand, counting down.
CGCCGATTTTTGATCGGCAGTAGAATTTTGAAATACCAAACACGGCTGTCTCGCAGCCGTGTTTTTTTGCGCCTATCAACAAAACGAATCTGTTCCACGCGAAACAGCCCGCAATCTCGTCTACAACTTCTCTAGTTTCACGTGGAACAGTAACAGCACCCCATGTGAGCCGTTCGCGCTAG
>CAZKTR010000221.1:0-5919 GCA_964555525.1 uncultured Pirellulaceae bacterium | reverse complement strand
CGGTCGACTGCTCTGAAATCATTTCACGAACTCGTAGCCGAATTTCACGCAGTTGTTCGCGAGGCACGAGGCCTGACAGGTCAGTTTGCGTTTCGTCGTCGGCGACCAGTTTGAGCCCGCCCACGCGCACGCGAAAGAATTCGTCCAGATTCGACGCTGTGATCGCAAGGAATTTAACTCGTTCAAGCAGCGGGTGGCGTTCGTCACTGGCTTGATTGAGAACTCGTTGATTGAACGATAGCCAACTCAGTTCGCGATTGAAGTAGATTGGTTTTGCCTTTTTCATAGTTCATCGCCACCGGCTTGAAGAGTCACTTCGGTTCCAAAAATGTCTGTAAACATCGTTCCTACTTGTTCTAGTTCAAGTCGCTCTAGCCCAAGGTCCACGACGTCCTGCGTTCTGAAATTTACGAATTTCGGGTTCCAATCGCAGCTTACCTTGTTGATTCGTTGATTTTGAGACACATCGAATGCTTTTGCGATTCGGAGTATCGACGCCATCTTAGCGACTGCGACACGGTCGTCTCGATCCAGAAGCGGGTAACCGTCATGACGCAGAGATGGATTGGCTCCTCGATGGTATCGAGCGACGAGTGCAATCAAATTGAGTTCTCGAGCACCGACGCCAAAAATCTCTGAGTTCAAAATCAAGTAGCGAGAGTGTTTGTGGCGAGACTTCGGAGAAACGAAGTAGCCAATGTCGTGCAGCAAGGCTGCTAATTCCAAGATGGCTCGGTAGCGCGGGGGCAGTTTGTGCAGTTGGTTAAGGTCATCGAAAAGTGCACAGGCAAGTTGAGCAACGTGAGTGGCGTGGGCTTCGTCGAATTTGAATTTGTTTCCGAGTTGGATCGCTGATCGCACGATTTGTTTCTGGATTGAATCGGCCCAGCCTTTGTCTTGCGACATTTCTTGGATCAAACCGTCGCGAAGGTTAACATCAGCAACCAATAACTTTTTCACTTTTAGTTTTTGGGCGAACATGACTTGGGTTAGCAGGCCTGGGCCAAACGTTTTTGCGTCTGGCAAACTCATGTGATACTTAGTTACCAGTTGGTTCGGAGATTGAGCCAGTACTGCGTCGGTGAAGTTGACCAATTGGCTCAATTTAATTTCGGTTAGTTTTCCACTGACTGGCTTTTGGTTGATCTCTTTGGCCGCAAATCTCACGTCGCCCCCCATCGCGATTAGGTTCTTGGGCGATGGAAACTTTGCTGCGGTTTGGAACTCGTGAATGGTTTGGGCGATTTGTGTTTCCATGATACTACGAGCTTTGGAAAGCGGTCCTTCAAAGCGATCCAAGCGATGACGCAGTCGTAATGAACCCAAACGATAAGTCCTTGAAAACTGAACGTCCGTCTGTTGCAACAGAAGTAATTCCGATGTACCACCGCCGACTTCTAGGACTAGTGATTCTTCGGCGAAGTGTTTGGATTGGTTTTCAATGAATGGCAGCATGCCAAGGTACGTCACGCGATGGAGTTCTGCTTCGTCGAACGGCTCAATTTCAAACCCTGAAGCGATGTAGACTCGGTCGATGAACGCCAATTGGTTGGAGGCTTCTCGCACGCCGCTGGTCGCGACCACTCGAATTTGCTTGGGTTCGACGATCCCGTATTCGTCAAGTTTTTTGCGGTAGGAATTCAGGACTGCTACACAGTCTTCGATCGTGGAGCGGCGGATTTGACGATTAGTGAACGAGTCACTGCCGACACTGATGGCTTGGCTGAACGATTCGATTCGGCGGATCTCAAACGTGGTTTGGTTGATTTCTGCGATTTGCATCCGCACCGAAGACGCACCGATGTCGATCACGGCGACAAGTCGAGGCGGCTTGGCGAGCGCTTTTTTCTGGTGGGAATTTTCCATGAAAGAGCCGAGGGTAGCGAGGCGAAAGTTGGGTACTGGTAGGTAGAATTCGGTTGGTCAAAGGCAGTTGCTATTTTTCGCCAAACGCTTGTTCGGCCAGAGCTGCTGATCCCATGACGCCAGCATCATCGCCAAGCTTTGCTTCTTTGATTTCAAAGACGTCTGCCATCGACGGCAACACGCGTTTGCGCGCGGCTTTTTCGATTTTGGGAAGCATGAAGTCGGGCATGGCTTCGATCAGTCCGCCGCCAAAGACGATCACATCGGGTGCCATTAAGTGGACGATCGTGACCACTGACATTGCCAAATGACCGCAAGCTTTTTCGACGATTTGCTTTACCGCTTCGTCGCCGTTTTTGACCGAACTTGACAAAGCACCACTTCGAACATCCGATAGATCGGTGCCGTGGTTTTCTAGCAGGTAAGGTGCTTGACCGCGATAGGCGGCTGCGGCTGCGTCGCTGGCGATAGCCAAACGGGAGGTCAAGGATTCTAGGGATCCTTGGTTGCCGGCGCCGTCCAAGGGGCCGTCGGGCATCATCGGGATGTGGCCGATTTCCATGCAGGTGCAATTGGCTCCTTGAAAAATTTTCCCTTCGTAAACGCATCCGCCGCCGACTCCGGTGCCAGGGAAGATTCCAAACACGCAGCGGGCGTTTTTTCCGGCGCCGAATTTGTATTCGCCAAACACACCCGCATCGACATCATTGGCGACAGTGACCGAGAATCCAAATTCTTTTTCGATCGATTCGGCAATCGGCACGTCTTTCCAGCCTAAGTTTGGTGCGACTCGCAGGCGACGCTTTTTTAGGTCCAGCGGTCCTGGACAACCGATGCCTAGGCCTCCGATCTGATCCGCTTTCACGTCAGCGTCTTTGAGCGCTTCGGCGATGGTGTTGTTGATACGCGCCAGTCCGGCTTTCATGCCGTCGCGGCCCTTGGTTTTTTTGCGGGCGCGGCCGACTTGTTCGAATTTGTTGTTGTAGACGCAGCACAGCATTTTGGTGCCGCCTAAATCGAAGCCAATCCAATGGTCCCGTTTTTCATTATCTGTTGGCATGATCTTCCTTCGTTGAAGTAGATGATGAGGTTGGTTTTTGATCTGAAAACATAAAGCGTTGGATGCGATGGTTGTAGGTGTCAACGATGTGGATCATGTTTTTGCTGTCGATCGCGATTGCCCAAGGTTGTGAAAATTGGCCTGGTTGTTTTCCTGCAGATCCCCAAACGCCCAGGCTTTCGCCGTCGCGAGTAAATTTTTGGACGCGGTCATTTCCGAATTCGCATAGCATCACGTTCCCATCATCCAGTAACTCGATCGCGTAGGGATACTTTATTTCGCCTGCCTCACGGCCAGCTTCGCCCCAGTGGGATAGAAGTTTGGGCGGTTCAACATTCGCGTCGAAGACTTGAATTCGATGGTTGCAAGCGTCGGCAACCCAAAGGTGATTGTTTTTGTCCATGGCGAGGCTTTGTGGACGCAAAAATTGCCCAAGTGCTTCACCGTGACCACCAATTTGGCAAATGTAATTTCCTGTTGGATCAAATTTTTGAATTCGATCAAAATCGCCATAGTCGCTAACGTAATAATTTTGGTCGCTATCTTGTACCACGTCGGTGATAAATCCAAACTCTCCCGGTTCACGGCCATTCTTTCCACCGATCGTTCGCGAGGAAATCAGTTCCCCTTCGGGAGTGTAGAACAACAGCCGAAAATAATGAGTGTCACAAACAATCAATAAATTGTCATGGCTGATCGACAGGCCGACGGGCTTGCCGGAGTAGACTTCCGGGATTCGCCAGCCACGAATGAAACCTCCGTCGCGGTCGAAGACTTGGATGCGGCCGGTTTTGTCGGCGATGTACAACCGGTCTTGGTCGTCGATCGTGATCGCTCGCGGTTTGAAAAAACGACCGTCGTCTAATCCTTTGCGCCCCCATGCGTAAGCATCCGCGCCAGTGGGGCCTGTAGGGAGGCAACCGCCGGATACCATCCAGGTCAGTAGGATCGCCAAGCAGTAGAAGTTCTTTTGTTTCGGTAAACTCAGGTTCACGAGAGGCTGGAGCCGAAGGAGAAAATGTATGGTTGTGTTTTTACCGTCGTGACGTTGGTCGCTCACGACGTCAGCCGGTCAGAAGGGACTATTGTAGCAGAACCTACTTTGGCATGGTTTTCCGATTGAATCGGTGCTCTAGGCTATTCGGGCGAACTGTCTCAAACCCGTTCGAAGTTATTCGGTACAGTTTATACGCTTTGGGGGTGAAAACGGGTTTAACGGGGGGAAATTAACTTCCCTTTCAGTAAATACCAGCAAAAATAAAGATCGGCGAAAAACTAGCCGAACGACAATCAAAAATCCTAACCGAACCGTCAAATTTTAATGCCTCCAGTCGTCATCAGACTTTCCGACACCGAAGACCTACGCGATGTTGTTCATCGTACGGTCGAGGCGCTATCGGCCGGTAAGGTGGTCGCGATTCCGACGGAGACTGTCTACGGTCTGGCCGCCAGTGCTTTCCAACCTGAAGCCGTTAAACAAGTCTTCGCAATCAAAGGCCGGCCGGCGAACGCTCCGCTTGCAATCGCAGTAAAGAGTTTAGAAGACGCGATTGATTTTCTGCCCAACATGTCGCCCGTTGCTCGGCGGATTGCAAGACGTAGTTGGCCGGGGCCGATTACGATTGTTCATGATGTCGATCATCCCGATAGTGTGGTGCATCGTTTGGACGAAAGTGTGCGAGCGGCAACGATCCCCAATGGCACGATTGGCCTACGGGTGCCAGCAACCGATTTGGCTCAACAAATTCTACGTTTATGCGCAGGTCCGGTTGTATTAACCAGTGCTAATATCTCGGGGGCCGAAGATCCTAAAACGGCTCAGGATGTCGTTGACCAACTTGGTGATCGAGTTGATCTGATCTTGGACGGTGGCCCCTGTCAGTTTGGTAAGGCATCGACGGTCGTACATGTCACTGGGACGCAAATCAAGGTTTTAAGAGAGGGTAGCGTGAATTTAGACTCGGTGAATCGTATGTCAAATTTTGTAGGGCTTGTCGTCTGTACGGGTAACACTTGTCGCAGTCCGATGGCGGAAGCGATCTTCAAAAAATTGGTCGCTGAAAAAGTTGGTTGCGATCCTGACGACTTAATTGAAAACGGAATCCAAATCGCATCCGCGGGAATTGCGGCGATGGCTGGTTCTCCTGCTGCCGATCAGGCGACGCAGGTGATGAGCGAGCAAGGGCTTGAGATCGGTGATCATGCCAGCCAGCCGATTTCTGAGCGAACCGCGCAGGTTGCCGATTTGATTTTGACGATGACCAATGGGCACCGCCAGGCTTTGATTTCCCACTGGCCGATGCTCGAGCCTCGCACGAAAACCCTGCGGGCTGACGGAGGCGATATTTCAGATCCGATCGGAAGTCCTGTCGAAGTCTATCAAGCGTGTGCCGATCAAATCGAACAGAGTTTGAAACATTGGGTGGATCAGGTCGACTGGTCACAGTTCGGTGGTCGAAGCGGATAATTTGATCGTGGTTCAATGTCGATCTTTCTGTGCAACCCCTCTGGGCAAGCGTTGCGGATTTCTTAAACTTTGTTGAAACATACTGCTGGGAACAAATAACGTTTAGTTTGAAAAACGAAATAATGAAAATCTCAATTGGTAGCGATCACCGTGGCCACGACCAGCGAAAAACACTGACAGAAATCCTCAACTCATTGGGGCATGAAGTCGATGATTGTGGTTCTTTCGGCGAAGAATCGGCGGACTATCCCGACATTGCTGTAGTCGTCTGCAATAATGTGGTCGCAGGCAAATCCGATCGTGGGATATTGGTATGTGGTACGGGAATCGGAATGTCGATCGCGGCAAACAAGGTTGGTGGAATCCGAGCTGCATTGGTTGGCTCGGCCGAGGCGGCGACTTTGTCGACGCAACACAACAATGCCAATTTGATTTGCTTGGCAGGTAATGACTACCAGCCAGAACAATATCGAGATATCGTTTCGGCGTGGTTGAAAGCTGAGTTCGAGGGAGGGCGGCATCAGCG
>CAZKTR010000220.1:0-5935 GCA_964555525.1 uncultured Pirellulaceae bacterium | reverse complement strand
CAGACTTCGGGAGAATTGCCAAGGCCTCCTGAACTCTGGCGAGCCCAGCTACGACAACCTTTTAGCCCGAACTAGGCGACGGTATTTGCCCATCCCACATTGCCAATAGACACATTCACTGAGACCAACTCGATGGCTGCATCACCCAAAAAAGCCAAAAGCGTTTTTGAAAAAATCCCAAACGTTAAACACGTCGAACCCGCCATAGAAACGGATTCCGACGAGTTTGAAAAAGTAGTACGCTCGCGGCGCAGCACCCGGGTCTACTCGGACGAACCGGTACCCGAGTCGGTCGTTCGAAAATGTCTAGACCTCGCAATGCTCGCGCCAAACTCGTCGAACTTGCAGTGTTGGGAATTCTACTGGGTTCGAGACGCCACCAAAAAACAAGAACTCGTGAAGTTGTGCTTGGGGCAGCCCGCGGCCGCGACGGCCCAAGAACTAATCGTTTGCGTGGCCAGACTCGATACTTGGAAAAGAAATTCGAAGCTAGTTCTAGAACACTTGATCGCCAATGAAGCAGACGTTCCAGCAGCGAAGCTCAACTACCAACGCAAAATCGTGCCCTTGGCTTACGGCCACGGACCATTTTATATCCTCGGCCCATTTAAGAAACTTTTAATCGCGACACTGGGGCTGTTCAAAGTCGTTCCTCGTGGCCCCGCCAGTAAAGCTGACATGCGCGTCTGGGCTCACAAGACAACTGCTCTCGCCTGCCAAAACCTGATGCTCGCCTTTCGGGCGTTCGGGTTTGACAGTTGCCCAATGGAAGGCATGGACGAACGACGAGTCCAAAAACTACTGGGGCTTCCCCGATCGGCCGAAGTTTGCATGGTGATCTCTGCCGGCAAACGTGCCAAGCACGGCGTCTACGACAAACAATTCCGGTGCGATCAGTCGCTGTTTGTGTTCGAAATTTAGAGTTTTGATCACTACTCTTCGATTTTTTCAACCCAGATCGTTCGCCAGAAATGAAACAACCCGCGTGAACAAAATCGTTTAAAGACGCCACTACAAGCGATCTCCGACAGCACGACCGTGTGAGAAGGAAATTCTCTAAGCTTGCCGTTTCGCTCATCGATCAATCTTTCGATCACTCGTGACACACGGAGCTCTTTGCCGCACAGCGGAGCCATTTCGTCGGGATCAAACCAGAGGCCGCGATTGCAGCCGTTTTTGTTCAGCGTCGCTTTGATTTCTTCGAGCGACTTCACACGAACCAAGTCACCCACCGCTAGCTTTTGCGTACTGCGAGGCGTCTTCTGCTGGCAGGTACCAATCACCGAATCTGACTGCCGCAACACCTTCTTCTTCACAACCCCCGCAGCATATCGAACAATCGAACTCAACTTGATTCCGCTTCTTCGATTCTCATCCGCGTATTGTTTAATGTTGTGAACTGGAGTTGGCACAGCAATCTGCACTAACTGAGTCGCTTGGCAACGATAAACCTCTGATGACACCTTGACTAATTTCGAAAGCCGATCGGCAAGCTCCGATTCGCCGGTGCCTGCGTCAGTATCCGAAACGGCGTCTACGCTTTCTGGTGGGTTGGTCGATTTGAGCCAAGACGATTTCCAAAGAAACTGGCAAGCCATTTGACAACCACCATGAAACGAACCATCGCACCGATACTTCATTTGCAAAACAAAGCAATCATCAATCCGCCCCATATAATTGGATTCCGAATTAATACAGACCGTCGTTCCAGCTCGACCAATTCGAAATCTCTTACCGCAACAGGCAGCCATCTCGGGCATAAACGACAACCCATCGGTGCTTCCGTCTTCGCTCAACGTCGCTTCAATCTCGTCCGCCGAACGAATAAGCACCCAGTCGCCCGCTTTAAGCTCAGACCATTTTTGATCTGAAGACGTTGCTGTTGGTCCGGGATTTTTAGTCACGCTCATCGGGGTCTTAATCAAAATACTACCGGCCCATCCAAAACAAGCGCCGAAAGCTGTTTTGAAAACCGACCAACGCAAAATTGTTTAGGTTAAATACGAACACTTCAGCGAGAAGTCACTTTCACAAAACAATGCTCGAAAATACTGGAAAACCGGCTTTCAATCCGGTTCCCACGATTCTACTGCCCCACAACCAACCCTGATTGCTTCAAGGCACTTACTTCGAGTACGGTCGCAGGCCCAGCAACATCTCAGCCTTCTCACTCAACGGCCGTTCCATCAACGATGCGTCCGTGTACTCAGCCAACTGCTCACAAACTAACTTGTAAACTTGGTCACGACTAATACTCGTATCAATTTCAACGCACCTGCCGCGTCCTTTGAACATTTCGACCGTCGGAAGCGTCTCTGCTTTGAAGGTGTCGAATCTTAACTTGACGCTCTCGAGATTATCATCCGAACGCCCCGAATGCTTCGCACGACCGAGAATCCGTTTTTCCAATTCTTCATACGGGCACTCAAGATACAGCATCTTTGGCAATTCAGTTTGTTCGCCAAACAAGGAGTGCCAGACTTCCAAGTTCGATAGCGAACGCGGGAAGCCGTCCAGCAAGAAATTGTTTTTACCTGTCGTTCGAGTAATCCACTCCATCTTGGACTTCAACAACCCGACCACGATCTCGTTAGGCACCAACTTACCAAGATCGATATACTCTTGAATTGTCACCGCCGACTCGCCACCGGCATCGAGTTCAGCCCGCAACAATTCACCGGTCGACAAGTGAACCCAACCCAACTGCATCTGCGCGACCTGACACATGGTCCCCTTCCCTGCCCCGGGACCGCCCAAAACAAACACCACATTGGGGCTCGGACAAGGCTGCCGAGGATCACAGTGATGCAGCACCAATTTCGGAGCCGGCGCGACGCCTTTTTTGTATACATGCCACTCACGATCGGTCGGCGGCAACGCGTCATCACAGGTCATGTCGTAAGCCAAGTGACCGTCGAGTCGACAGATTCGCCAAGACTTGTAGCTGTTTGAATAAGACAAAGCTGGGCTTCGTTCGGATTTCCCGTCCGCACGGTCCCAAGCCATCTTACCATTCCAATAACCCAACGACGATACCGTACCCGATTCAGATTCCGTTGGCGGAGCAGTCGAGGGAACGAACAAGCCGTCCACTTCCGGCAAACCAGCGCCGGATACTTCGATGAAGAGTGTGTTCGGTTCAAGTTCGTTTGAATCTGACATAACGTTTTTGGTTTCTCTAAAGATAAAATTTGAATCGCCGATCCCTATTTAATAGCAATCAGCCACCGGCGTCGACATCTCTTGTAAATAACAAGCATCCATACCCCACGATCAGCATAGAACCCACCACAAACCCCACCAGTACGCTGGAAAAATTGAACAGTCTAAAAAACAACATCCCCAACCCAATCGACAACAAAAAGAACGCGGGAATCCCAAACACAAGCAGATCATTCCAGCGTTGTAGCTGACGGTCGTTCGGAACGTGCTCTCGCAATTCAGGTCGCGGCAACGCGGATCGACCATAGGTCATCAACAACCCCAACAGCACCATCGCTCCGCCGCCTCGAATTTCGGTTGGCAACTGTCTAGAAAACAACACGCCCAAAATCACCGCAACCCAAGTCACGACCATCAAAAACTGCCACAACCTAAGCTTCGTCATAGTGCCCTTTGCCTGCGAAGCCTAAAAGAGATCAACAACGCGCCCAGCAGGATAGGAAAGTAAGCCAAAAACTCGATCCCAAAAACCGACAAGTTGTGAGTTGAGCTTACCGGCTGTGACAAATCCCAATTATCAAACCACGGCATGGCCAGGCTCAATCTCTGGTTTGAAATGGGCCAAAACAGCCCAATGCCTTGGCCGTGATTGTAAAACGTGTCCAACAACAAATGGCTCAGCCAAGCCATCGCGGCCAGTACTAAAAATCGGTTGCGACAAAACCAACTCCCCTTTGCGAAAACCTTCGCTAACACAACCACTAAACCAATCAGCCCTACGTTCACAAAAACGCTGTGGCTGATGTCATACCGATCATGCCCCCAACTCGGCAGCGGCCAGTCAGGCAGGTTTGCCAGCGCCACAAACGCACAAGCAATCCCAACGCTGCGCCAATTTAGAATCGAAGCCTTACCATTTACCGGCACTGCAAACGCAGCAAAAGAAAGCCCCATCAGTGAGTGACCAATCGGCGTCATGGCAAGCCCCCCGTTTAAGTACAATATCATCAGGCAGAGCCCCTCGCTAGGTTCAAGCCTCGAGCAACGACTCCGATTCTACTTTTACTTTCGCAGTGTTTCCAGCTAACCGTCGGACACACCAATAAACCGCGATCACGATGGCGAGCACAACCAACAAATCAACCAGTAGCGCCGCCCAAGAAAGCGTCCGCACTTCTCCTTCCACGGCAGGATAGGGCCAATCGTATCCAGTTTTCTTTTTCAACATCGGCAGTGGAGCTTCTCCTTGCCGATTTAAATATACCATCGGCCAACCGTGCTGACTCACGTTCGGCCCGAGCTTTTCCGACGAAGCCTTGTGCAACGTCCGATCGGTATTAATCAACGCCAAAATCCCAGCAAAGATACACGCCATCATCAAAGCCAGTTGATGAGCCCTGTTGGGACCGTGCTCTCGCTTGGTCAACAACCACTTCATGAACCGATGCCGGCCAGTGGTATGCGGATGGACAGGCGGTTTGGATTGTTTGTTCTTCTTTTTGGCCATGGATGTGGTTGCTGTTTGAGCACCATCAAATTCATCGAAGCCAGCCGAAGACTGGCGAAATCGTGATTCTATCGAAACGAGAGTTTGTAGTAACCGGCTTTAGCCGGTATTCCGCCTAAAGGCGTAGGTGAAGTATTAGTTGCCGAAAATCATCCAAACTTCGAACAACAGCTTTGGAGGTTCGCAAACGGAAGCTTTGCTACGGTTTTCAATGATGTCTGATTTGGGGAACACTAATTTTCACTAATCGTCACTAATCATTTTTGTGGGCGTCGCCCTGATTGAGTCTGAAATCTCTGCGTCTTTGCGGCTCTGCGTGAGACTTTTACTACCACCTAGAGGCGGAAAGAATGTTAATCGCACGCGGAGTCACAGAGACGCAGAGGTCGAGCGGCAACCCTTTTTATTGTGGCGGCAGTTAAAATTGACAACCACTAAATACACGAAAACAGGGGCAAGGTTTAAGGACCTCGGATCAGCCAATTTCTGGTTATTTGATTTTCCTGTATTTTGTTTCTTTCGTGGTTGAAAAGTTACAAAGAGCTTCCGTGCTGGCGGGCTTGTTTCGTGAGCGAATAACGTTTTGCCTCGGCCGGCGCGAAAGACCGGCTGGAAGCACCGTCGCCACCTTCTCGGGCCTCCGGCCTGAGGACCTACAAACTAACTTACCGCGTAAAAAATATCAGTCGCGAACGAAAGGCGAGGTTATTGTCTACGGCGAGCCAGTACCACTCCGCCGATCAGAATGCAGACCAAAGTGCTTGACGATTCTGGGGCAGCAACTTGAGCGAGACGATCTCAACTTCAGGCCTTTTTTCTACAAGCGGTTATGACTGCTATCTATGAAAGACAACAAAAAAGCCCGCAAACGTTGCTGTTGGCGGGCTTTTAAAATGGATGTAATTGCGTAGCAACTAAGGTCGTTTTACGGACTACTCAAGATCCCGATGAACGGTGAGATGTCCAGAAAGTTAACCTCTCCGCTTTCATTAACATCTGCTTCGGCCTGGAACGTTCCAGCGGCCAGAAGTCCAATGAATGGTGCGATGTCTAAATAGTCGACCTTACCGTCCACGTTAACATCACCCAGTAGCACATCAGAAATAACGCTAAGTCGAACGGTTCCCAGGCTACCATTGCTGGCTCCGAGGAATCGATCAATTGGTTCCTTGTTCACGTTTACGAAATTCTCAAACAGGTTAACGCCTGGTGTTCGCGTGACTGTTGAGATGAAATCATTTTGGTCGTTAGGATTTCCTCCGTTTT
>CAZKTR010000219.1:0-5939 GCA_964555525.1 uncultured Pirellulaceae bacterium | reverse complement strand
CCTGAATCTCGCAAGGCTCACTTAGTTTGTTATCGTGCCATCTGTTATCGCGTCGTCTGTTATCGCGATCCATTTATTTGTGCCGGTGAGAAACAACGTTTGTTTCCGTCCTCCAGCCTCCCTTCCTCCAGTCTACTTTTGTCGCCATACGTCGATGTCGGCGATGCCTAACTGATTTTGTCGGTCGCTGATCTCGGCTTTGAATCGTTTTGCGTCCAACGGGTAGCCTTTGGTTGGTTTGAGGCCGGGCAGTTGGTCGATCCAAAACCGATTCCATGCTTTCATAAACACTTCGCGAACGTATTTCGAAACCATCGACGCGAGAGCCGTCGGCATGAAGGTTTCGCCGCCGGCTTGAAATCGAATGACGATGTCGCTTTGCTGATCGCTAAAGGAGTAGTCGCTGCAATCTTTTGTTTCCGATCCTATGGAAATTGGCTGATCGGTCAGGTGAGCCTTGATCAAATCAGCGTACTTGCTGCGGCCGCCGTGTTTATCACAAACGATTTCAAGATCGTCATCGGTCTTCGATTTTAAACTCGCAACGATCGCTAAGGTTTGATTGGAAAGCAAAGTCGCTTTGTTTCCATAACTTGTTAGGCCAGCATTGAAATGGGTTGGGAAAACTGGCTGACAATGAATTGACTGCAATTTGACTTTGGCCGTGGCTTGGGCTTCCCGAAGTCGATTCGCGTTTTCACAAATCTGGTCGAGGTCGGCTTTCAGGGGCAACGTGATCGCGGAAAAATCGTACGCTGGTAATGATTTGAGTAACTGTCCTTCATTGGCAGGACAGGCCAGACGTACGAGGTTTGCAATGTCTTGAGGGACATCCGCTACGCCGACTTTAGAGCTCTCGAAACTTTCAGACGGGTTGCTGACCGCAGCTAAGAAACTCAACACCGTGGTTTCCAGATTCTTGATGCTGCCTGACGATTTGTAGACGACTTTGCTATCTGCCACGACCAAGCGATCGTCGGACTTTCGGTCTGGGGCCGGTTTGATCACGGCGTCGAGAGCGTCGTAGAGGCAAGCCTGACCGCTCAGGTTCTCCCAAAGTGTGCCCGTAATGGTTAACGGCCCTAGATTTGGTCCGTAGCCTGCTTCATCAGTTCCAATCAAATACGGCATGTTGGCGTGGGCTTTCTTGCTGGTTTTCAATAACGGGCTGATATTTAACCTTGTCATCAAAGCCTAGTAGTCTCGGAGTAGGGCTAATCGTTTTTATCGATACAAAGTGACTTTTGAAAGCGGTCGCAGACATTGAAATCAATCAATTTTTCAAATAACCACAAAGAGGCACCTATGTTTTCGAAATGTCAAGTTCGTGACACAGTGCTCACGCCGAATCCCCACCTTAAGGCCAGAAACCTACCAGATCCCTAATGCTTCCTAACGATACATCACAAGTCCTCTTTATCTGCATTTGGTCGTTGGCCACTTTGGGAGTGGGGTTGTTATGTGGATTCTTGATAGGCAGGTTCTACACGCTTAGTAAGGAAACGAGGCGTTTAAAGAAAGAGCGTGAGAAAACACTTGGCGGTTTGATAGCGTTAATGAACAGCACAAGTCAACTGAACGAAGACGTCGATAGCCACAACTCGGCATTGCAAGACGCCAAGCATGAGCTCGAACTGATGGATCGCGAGGACCATCTAGATGAATTGCAAACGGCGTTGATTTCGAACATCACACGAGTTGTCCAATCCAATCGAAAGCTTGAAAACGACTTGGTTGTTTCACGGTTTCAACTCGAAAGTCAAGCGCAAGAACTCGATCGCTCGCGTCGTGAAGCTCGAACCGATGGGTTATGTGACATCGGGAACCGAAAGGCGGTTGACGAAACGCTGCAGTTTATGGTTTCTCGCTATCAACAAGATCAAGAGTCCAGTTTTGGTTTGATGCTGGTTGACATTGATCATTTCAAGCGAATTAACGACACCTTCGGTCACCAAGCTGGTGACGAAGTTTTGACCAGTATTTCAATTGCCTTGAAAGAATGTGTTCGGCCTGAAGACTTTGTCGGGCGACTTGGTGGTGACGAATTCTGCATTCTGCTGGAAGGGCTCACCGATGACGACGCCCAGTTGGTAGGAACTCGAATTCGGTCAACGATTGAACTCTATGACTTCTCTCTAAACGACTCGGATCAATCAACGGTCGTCACGATGAGTATGGGATTAGCCGTCATCCAGTCAGACGACGATGCGGTTAGCTTGTACGAGCGAGCCGACAAAGCGTTATACAAATCAAAACAGCTTGGACGAAACCGTTTGTGCACGATTTCTGAAGAATCGACTGATACGATCGGCGAGACGAAGATACCGGATTACGTATCTTACGAAGAATTCAAAACTCAAGTATTTGACGAGGATATGCTCCGGTGATAAACGTTGTTGGTTTTTCCAAGTGTTACGAACAGTTTTTGGCCGTAGACAACCTCTCTTTCTCGATTCAATCCGGTCAAGTTCTCGGGTTGGTGGGTCGCAATGGAGCCGGTAAAACAACGACGCTACGATCCATCAATGGAATCATTCCGCCATCGCAAGGCACGATCGAAGTCGACGGATTTTCGATCGAAACCAATCCCATTGAACTGAAACAACGGACGGCTTATGTGCCCGATGATCCGCAATTGTTTGAGGACCTGACCGTTGAGCAACACCTGCGGTTTCAAGCAAGCGTTTATCAAATACTCGACCCGGCAGCCGAGATCACTCGATTGCTGCAGATGTTCGAACTCGAGCCTAAACGACACAATGCGGCGTCGTCTTTGTCGCGTGGGATGAGGCAAAAGCTGGCGATATGCTGTGCTTATTTGCAGCAGCCTAAGGCGTTGCTGTTGGACGAACCGATGACTGGTTTGGATCCACAAGGCATCCGCGTGCTGAAGCAGTCGATCAAAGAACAAGCTGAACGTGGTGCGGCTGTGATTATCAGCTCGCATTTGTTGGCGATGGTTGAAGATATTTGTTCGCACGTGATGGTTCTGGACTGCGGCAAGACCAAGTTTTTGGGCGAGCTTGCTGAGTTGCAAGAGCAATTTGCTGGCGACCAGACGCGAGACAACCAATCGTTGGAACAAGCGTTCTTTTCTGCGTTGGGTGATGCACAGGGCGCAGTCGATGCAGAGCTTGGGTTGTCCGCTACAAATGCGGAGTAAAAACCATGCAAGCTACTTCACAACCGCTTTCAGGTTCATTCTGGCACCCCGCATTGCAGCGATTACTGCGCTTTCAAACACGAGCAAAATTTAGTCGTTTGTTTGCGTCGTTTCGGAACCCGCGAAAGAAGGTGCTGTCGATTGTCGCGGTTCTTCTTGGTTTGATGTGGCTTTCACAAACGATTTTGAGCGTTCTGTTTCGGGAAGCCGCCGATCCGGAGAAAATCGGATTTTGGTTGCCGCTGGGTTTGTTGATCTATTCGATCTGGCATCTGATCAAGATCTCAACTCGGCAAGTCGTCGAGCCATTCGAATGGACGTCGGCAGAGAAAGAGTTTGTGATTGCTGCTCCGGTAACGCGAACGCAACAGATTACATACCGGTTGACTTCAATCGCAACAGCGGCGCTTGCGAAAGCGGTTTGTTTTTCGGTGCTCATGAGTCCCGATATCAGCGTGTGGTATGCCGGTTTCTTTGGCATGTTGCTAGGGTTGGCGTTTGTTGACTTGGTTCGGGTGTTGTTTGAATTGTTCTTTTATGGCTTGGGCAAAGTCGGCCGTCGTGTTTGCCAGGTGGTTGTGTTAGCTGGGGTTGGCGGTTGTTTTCTATATGCGATCTCCAATTGCCTGATGGCGCAAACGGCAAGTAGTGATTTGTCATCCCCAGGAGCTTTGTTGTTTTTCAAAAACTTTGTTGCCGAGATAACTTCGTTAGCTCAAACGCAAATTGGTCAATACTTGATGGCCCCGTTTGCGGTTTTTTCAAGGTTTGTACTTTCGCCTGAAATAAATGCTTCGCTTTTCAAAAACATGTTGCTGGCGGTAGGCTTGAACGGTTTTGCCGTCGCCGCTGTTTATGGGCTTGATCGCTGGTTGCAGCGACGGTGCCATAAAAAAGAAGTTGCTAATTTAAAAACCGCGATTGCGCAAAAAGCCATCGACGCTGCGTCGGAAACCAAACCGAGCAATCGAAAAATTCGAGTGCCTGCGAGACTCGGTGGTGCAGGCAGTTTGCTATGGCGTCAATTGTTGGGCGTTAAAAACTATCGCGGCACGGTCGCGTTTAGTTTGACGGTTCCGGTGTTGCTGAGTTGCTTGCCGCTGTTGGCAAATCATAGCGTGGGCGCAATGTTGCTGAACTTAGTTGCCAGTATGGTGTTTTATTCGTTCTTGTTGTTGCCGTCGGCATTGATTTTGGATTATCGTCGAGACATCAATCGGATGGCGGTTTTAAAATCGCTGCCAGTTAGTCCACTGGCGATGACGATTGGTCAATTAGCGGTGCCGGTGCTGATGTGCTGTTTGTTTCAGACGGTTGTCTTGGGCATTGGTGCGGCCAGTGGCAAAGTTGTTCTGTGGCAGGCCATGCTTGCGGGCGTCATGTTGGTGCCGGTCAATGTGTTGATCTTTGCGGCGGAGAACTACATTTTCATGTTGGCTCCTTACCAGCGAAACAAAGAAGGTTTTGATGTGTTTCTGCGAACGATCTTGACTTTTACGGCCAAGGGGTTGTGCTTTGGTTTGGCAGTCGGTCTGACTCTGCTGTGGGTCACGATCATCGTTAAAGCACATAACTATTTTGGGCTTAATAACCTGGTTTCGACTACCATTTTCGTGATTGGTTTATGGAGCTTCACGCTTTCGTTGGCATGGTTTCTTGTCGCCGCAATCACAAAACGATTCGAGCGGTTTGATCCCAGCCAAGACACGCCTGGTGTCGGCTAAGACGATCGAACGCCCGAGGGTTATTTCGTTCGCGATAAGCAACGCTGCCTAGCTATGCATTTGTTGCTGTACAGCGCGTCGGTAATTCTAGATGTTCCAGAGGTTGATGAATTCGTTCTAAGCAATGTTTGGTGGGCGCGTCTGCTGAGACTGGAGAACGGCGATATTATGTTTAGCAACTTTTCATGGAATCACGACATCGCTTTTGATGGCTCCATTAATTTGGGATTAAGGAGACAACGCGACGATACACGTGGTGATGCTTGAAGATTTTGGTCGCCAACGTGAACATCATGCGCGCATTCGTTCGAGCACGAATACCTAACGATTTTGAGAAAACATCAAATTAAATTCGATACCAAATATGTGTTTGACAAGGAGATTGTCACCTAGCCCACTCCTGTCGTCGCTTCGCAACTACCGCGCTTACGTTTTCCTCCTCGGACTTGCGTCCGAGGCTGTCACCTGTCGTTGCTTCGCAACTGTCGGGCTGCCATGCGGTCACGAACAATCTTGGCAAGCTTGGCGACGACTTCGTCGATGGTGAGTTGGTCGGTGTTGACTTCGATGGCGTCACTGGCTTTTTGCAGTCGGCCAATTTCGCGGTTTCGGTCCTGGATGTCGCGAGTCTCTTGTTCGCGGACGATTTGATCAAAATCGACGAAGTGCCCCGCAGCTTGTAATTGTTCCGAACGTCGTTTGGCTCGGGAGTTTGCGGAGGCGGTTAAGAAGACTTTGCAAAACGCGTCAGGGAAAGCAACCGTGCCTTGGTCTCGCCCCTCGCAAACAAAATTCCCGCGGCTGGCGATTCGTCGTTGCAAGTCAACCAGTTGTGAACGCACCGAAACCGCATCCGCGACTTTGACCACCTGCCGAGTTATCTCGGGGGTGCGAATGGCTTCGGAAACATCCTGGTCGTCAATGAGAACCCTTTCTGAATCAAAAACCAAAACCAGATTCACGGCAATTTGCTGTAACGCGATTTCGTCGTCGAAATCGACGCCGTTTTGTATCGCTTGCCATGTGACCGCTCGATACATCGCGCCGGTGTC
>CAZKTR010000218.1:0-5962 GCA_964555525.1 uncultured Pirellulaceae bacterium | reverse complement strand
TTGGCGGGTTGTCCGTCCAACTGAACCGACCACAGCGTGGCCTTGGCGGGGAGTTCGACTCGCAAGAAAGGTTGTTGCTTGGTGACCAGTTTAAATCGGGCAGCTGTTTGCGCCTTGCCGTTGTTGGAAATCGAGGTCACCATTTCGGCTCGTTGAACAATCGCACTTGGCAATTGGTAAATTGGCCGGCGAGTGCTCTTTACGACCAACGCCAATTTTTCATTGGGCCATGAGTAGGCTCCCAGTAGGTATCGCCCGGGCTGATATTTGGCTTCTGAGAATTCACCCACGTCGACGGAGCGTCCTTTGGTCTCAATTTCGATGTCAAGCTCACTACTGCCTTCGATGGCAAACATCGACGACTGAAAATCAACTCCTTTGACTATTACGGGTGCCAGCTTGATTTCCGCTAGTGCTGATTCTTCGAGTGGCATTTGAAAGTCGACCAGTAAGTGCACCTTGCCTTTTTTAGGCTTGGAAAGCTGAACGGTCCATTGCCGGCCTGTTTCAGTCTCTTGGCTGTGGTAATCCTTAAGTGAACCCTTCGTTGACTTTATTGAAATCGATTTGGGAGAATTGAGCGGCAACTCAAACTTGAATTCGCTCTCGCTAGCCTGTTTGATGTCGTAGACCAATTCTGCATGCATCAGCATTTGAGTTGGCTTAATCCGAGCATAGTTGTAAGTTCTTGCCATAACGGAAGGCTTAAGACGATCCAACCCAAGACTCAGCTGATAATCCGATTGCTCGAACTGATACGCCAGTGGAGCATTTTCGCGGTTCAGTTCAAATTTCTGTTTGTCGGTATCATCAAGCAATTCGAGTTTATCAATTTTCCCGGGCTTAATTGCTAGGTCTTCATTGGTCGAAATCGCGATAGCGCCCGTGTGCTTCGATTCGCCTTCAATCTTTACCGTTGGGAATTCAACCTGATTGGATTCCCACTTTTCAAGCCAGCCGTCTGGAGTTTTACTGGCTCGAAAAAACACTTTCGTGGCAGCAGACGATGAAATTCTTGCTGGCAAGTGAACCAAAAATTCAGAGTTCCGGTCTGCACCGATTCGGTCAAATCGAATTGGCTTGCCATCAATCCCGGTCAGCTCGTTTAGCCGCCATAGTTTGGGAAGTATGATTTTGAAGTCAAAGCGAGAGTCATGCAAACTGACCATCGAAATTCCGCCTTGTAGTTCAAGCATTTGATCGTCAATCACCAATCGAGCATTGGACTTAACAATCAGTTCTGGATCTGGCGATGAAAAGCTCGACGAGATCGAATAGTCTTTTTGCGGAGCGTAAAATGCCGCAACAACCGCCGCCGGGTTCGCTCGGCTGATCGTTTTTACGGACTCGGGAATCGCTGCCAGCAGAAACTCGTGGTCAATCGGAATTACGCCTTCGGAAACGAGTTTTGCCGACTTGAGCGCTGTATCTGCCAGAACACCCACGACCGAAACGTGACCAGCCACGTCGATGGGGCGAATGTCATCGGCTTTCCATTGCCCGACCGCGCCGGTGTTTCGAACCGCTGTGATGTTTAGGACGAAGTCCTCGCGAGTCGGTTGTCGCAGTTTGACAACCAACCGTTTACCGGATTCGTCGGAATCTTGAGGAGCGTCTTTTATTTCCCACTGGCTGAGCAGTTCCGTAAAAACATGGCTGACCTGAAAGCCATCAGGGACTGAAAACTCAACCTGTTCAAGCACGCCGTGGATCACGTCCATGGAGCAAGTGACATGCATTTCTTGCGAATGCGGAGTAAGTTTGTGGATCAACACGCTTCGTGAAACCGCGACCTGTTCGTCTTTTAGTAGTCGGTTGTTTAGCGACATCACGATATTCATCGTTTTCCGGCTTGGCAGCAGGTCAAACTGAGTTGTGTTATTTGCTTGGTTGTAAGTTCGCTCGACGACCGGCACACCGCTTTTGACTTCGACGTTTCCGGGGACTTTCAATTTGAAGCTCGTCGTGGATGGAGATGGCAACTGCAGGGACATGACTTGTCTGGCAGCGGACGTTTGCAGCGGAACTGTCATTTCGATATTTAGCGTTTGACGCGATTGGCTGTCAGTCACCAAAACGATCTGCCTATGCTTGTTTCGCCATAATTTGGCGGGTTGACCGTCAACGGTTGCGCTGCGAATCGCAACTCCGCTTAGTGGCAATGGAATTTGGACGAGGCCTTCGTTGAGCGATTCAACTACAAGCTCGCCTTTGATCAGCGCAACGCCTTCAGAGATTTCGCCCGTGTAGTTTGCTGAAAGGATCGCGCTGTCCATCGGCGCACGTTTGATTTCACGTGTTTTTGCAGACTTCAACAGCGCGTCGTATTCTTCTCGTGATAACAGAACGCGGTTTGAATTTCCGTCCAGCAGAACGTCAAGACTCTCCAGAGGAACAAAGATCTGCCGTTGAAACTCCTGAGGCGATTTGTTGATCGGTTTGTCTTGCGAATGCAATGTTTCGCCAGCCAATGTTAGACAGGCTATCGCGGCGGCCATAATCAAGAGTAATCGGTTCATTGTGATTCTCCTGTTCCAGCGTCATCTGATTCGGACTGACCACCTTCGGCGTCACTTGACGATGAATCGGTCGAGGCAGTCGTGCCATTGGTCTCCGTTGTCTCCGCAGGGCTGGTCACGGCAGGATCATTTTGATCAGGTAACGGCCTCGATTGCTCCGGTGGTGATTCTCGGACGTCACGAAACCAACGCGTCGCATTGGATGCCAGCCATGCCAGTCCAACGACACCAACGGTTAGCAATAACGCCTCACTAAACAAGTGCTCGGAAATCAAAGGAAAGAAGACGCAGATAACCATAAACGCTGCGATCACAAACATGGCGCCCGCTAGTTGAGTCGTGAAGCGGGTGCGGAGTAGAACAAGGCCAAGCAACCCGATGACCCCAAACACGAGAAAATTCAGAAGCGTCATGTTGATCGTCCGCAGTTGCAACGAACCGTCTGGTGCTGGTTTGGGACGTAGAGCAGAAAATACATACGGGCGTCCATCGACTTCGAATCTCTGATTCGCCGACGATTCCATCGACACCCCGTCCTGCACCCAATTTAAATACTGATTAACATTTTCACTGCGGCGTCGAAACATTCTGTCTAGCATCAAATTCGGATTGTTTGAACTTAACAGGCCGGCGATCGAATTCGTGTGTTCGTCGATCGCTTCATCTGTCCAGTCGCCGGATTTTTGCAACAAGGCGCGTTCGAATGGCAGGTACACGCAAAGATAAACTTTTTGAACTGCTGGTTCGTCGATGAACAACGGCAAATCGATCTGGTGAGGATCGCCAGGTGTGGTGTAGCGAATCTCCAGTAAAAATGGTTCGTCGGAATTCAACCCGGTCAACGGCACGTAAATCAAATTTTGTCCGCCGCGTTCGGGCGTGACTCTTCTGCCGTTGATTGAAATCGGCTGATCATCGAATGAAGTTGCCGCATCAAAACCCGCTGGCATTTGGATGGAGACTCGTTGTCCGACGCTTCGCATTTGGTACAAGCATTGGACGGATAACTCGTTTTGTCGCAAGGCGACCGCCCTAACAAGGGCACGTGAAATACTGGTTCGTTTCAACTCTTGAAGTTCAAATCGAGTCGCGGTCAACTTCAACGACCAGTCGTCAACAAACTCGAACGCCATCGCGGCATTGCCCACAGTGACACCTGCGGCTAAATCGGTTTGAGGATCGATTGGGCGTAGGCCGCTGGCGTCGGATTGTGGCCGCACGTCAATCGTTTCGGATTTTGTCAACACAATTTGCCCATTGCCACGATCGACGTTGGCTGGAATCAGACGGTCAACGTTGATATCGGTGCTGTCACCCAGCGGCAGATCAGCTATTTTTTCTTCCCATGTAAACCGAATTTGTTGTTTACCAAAAAACTCGTTATCACCCGTCAATTCCCATGCCGTGTATCCCTCGGGGACATCTTCGGGCTGCGGTTCCATTGCTTGTTTGAGAATATTGGTCGAGCGATTTCGCAATTGGTCAACTAATGACGTCGGCACGTCAAGTCTGAACGAGTTAACTCCGCTGTAGAGCACTTCGTAGAACAGCTTGGCGTCATATTGAACGACCCCGGACTGCACCGAAACCACAACAACTTGCTCGACGGTTACCTGAGGTCGACGGCGACGAGCTTCGAGTTCAATGGAAGCATCGGCGTGTGAAAAACCAAAAGCCAGTATCGGCCGGGTGCCAGATAAACTCATTACCGATCTATGTCGACTACGTACGTTTTTGAAGCTGTCGTTTCGCAAGCCCTTCGTGTCGGCAGCATTCACTTGAAGGCTTTCGGGGGAATATACAATCACATTCCCTTTAGAAAATTCGACGCCGTCGATGGATGATTTTGGTATCGTGAAGCCGATCTTTGAGGCGACTTCGGTTGGGCTAAGTAAGTTTGCGTCATCGAGCGTCTGGTCTAGTAAAACGTGCAAACCAAATTTTCCGATCGCTTTTTTGCCAAGCGTCACGAGAATCCGATCTTCGTTTTCTGGATCGCGATAAAAAGTATCGATTGGTACGTTCGTTAGACCCTTGCGGGCCAACGGTCGGATTTCACGTATTTCAAATTCTTTCGGAATATCTAAGTCGACCTGGAAAACTCCAGCCATCTGAACATCATAAACGGCTGACAATTCGACGCTTAGTTTTTCGGGGCGGATGGCTACTTCGACAAGTTGGTCGACATTGATCAACGGTTGGATTTTCTTGACGTTTAAAGCTAACGCAATTGGAGTTGAAGCGTATCGGTAAGCGTATTCCCACGTTCGGTTTCTAAGATTAGCCGGAAGTTCCGTTGCATCCATTTGCAACAAACCGGATTTCTTCTCTGGTTCGGCTCTTAATCCAGAAGATAAATTGACAAGGACAATTCCACTGTTGCGGGAAACGTCGTTGACTTTAATTTGCGGAACCGTGATGCTTGTGTCGTCGGCTTGTTCGATAAACTTTTCGAGTTCGATTGCCAGCAGTTGTTTTCCTAATGTTGGTTCGAACAGGTCTATTTTGACCGTCTGAAAATCATCCCCTTTGTCGACTTTCCATTTTTTCACGTTCCGATCAAAGACGCTAACGACCTTTTGGTCTAATGGCACGTCGAGCGAAACCGAGTTGATTTCAGCGCGAGAGATGTTCAGTGTAACGGTGGCGCTGGTGCGGGCGACGCCTGGATCAATTCGAAATTGCGTTTGCGTATCGGCGGAAATAAGTGCCGCTAAACCCGAAGCCCCTTCGGCTTTGGGAGTCCACGCGATTTTGACTTCTGGAGCGGCACCGACGAACGCCAGAATCTCGTCGCCGTCAGCATTTTCGTCTTCGTCGGTCTTTTTCGAGGACGCGATCATCGGCTCGATTTTTACATCGATGTCTTTCTGTCCGGTACGGATAGCCCAGCGATTGACTGGAGCTTGAGGCGACTGAAACGCCACAGCACTCTGCCCACCGGTTTTGGTCAACGACTTTGCGTAAGAAAGCTCTAGCTCGATTGTTTCGGGTTTATCGCTATCGTGGTCGATCAGCAATTCGTAATGTCCGTTTTTTGCCGAGACGATTCGGGCTTCATCGCCATCGATCGTCGCCGAGCGGATTGCTGCTTGAGCCAAGCGGATCGGTACCCGGTGCCAACCTTCACGCAGTAATTGAATTTTGATCGTCGCGTCGACACTAACGATTTCATTGCCCAATGTTGCTGTACTTTCAATGTCGGTAATTAGTGCGCCGAGCGGGGCAGCTAGGTCAGTTTTTTTCGGTTGATTTTGTCGAGCCTGGCTCCATAGCTTTTGGAATTTATCGTAGGGCAAAAATACGCCGCGGCCATCGCGTTCAAATACTTCACGAAGTTTTTCGTAAGGCACGTAGATCGTTTGTTCGTTTATCGATTCAGGCGTGTCGTCGCGGGCTTTCGTTTCTTGGGCGAGTCCAACCGCAGGCATTGCCAAAAAAAG
>CAZKTR010000217.1:3963-5996 GCA_964555525.1 uncultured Pirellulaceae bacterium | reverse complement strand
ATTTACAGTCCGTGGCTGCGGACGTTGTTTTCGCGGATGAAGCGGACCAGATTGTTGGCGAGGTAGGTGCCAATGTTCTCATTCCGCGCACGAACGATAAGTTGTCCGGTTTGCCCCGGTAGCAAAGTGGCTCGGTCGGCGTCCGCGAGAGAAATTTCGACTGGCACCCGAGGTTGGGTCAGCATTAAGTCTTGCTCTTGCTCGTTATCGCTGCCTCCGTCTTCGACTTGATTGCGAGGTACCACGGCCAGCGGCCCGCCGACGGTGGCTGCAAACGCTTCGTGGGGCAGGTCATCACGAGCACGAGGGTTGACTAAACTGATCTTGCCCGGAATCAATGTCTCTTTGTCCCGGCCCCAGATCAATAAATCGACTTCCGCTTCGGGATTGGCAGTCACCCAGTCGATATCGATTTGCCGGGTCAATGCCAACGCTTGAATTTCGCCAGGTCGGCCAATCGATAGTATCTCGGTGCCTGGAGTGAAGTGCTGGCCAACAGAAATGTCCAGCTCTCGGGCAAGCACTTGGCCACTCTGTGGTGCCAAGATAACGAGGTCGCCGATCTTTTGTTCAAGTTCTGCTTTTTGTTTCTCTAGCGCGGCCAGCGATTCTTGTTCTAGCTGGACGTCGCTGATTTTTTCATCGTTGTACAAGGAGTTGATTCGCAGCTTGGAAATGTCGATGTCGATCAACAAAGACCTTAGCTCTTGTTCGAGTTCGGGGTTTTCTAAGGTCACTAACAAATCACCCGCTTCGACCATTTGACCGTCGGTAACGTGGATCGTTTTAGCAAAGCCAGTGCCGTTAGATCTGACTACCGATAGTAATTCGTATTCGATCACCACGGGAGCCGAAACCACTGTCGGGCTGGGGCAGGCGTACAGAAAGCCGCCAACGATACAAATCGTCAACAGCATCGCCATCGCAAACCAGACTCGGTTGGGACGATCGGTGTCCGTGCCAAAGATGACGTACTTGCAAAGTTTGAACAGAGGAATCCCCGCCCACATGACGATTCCGATCAAGGCCACGATCAAACCAAAGCCTTCAATCAAACCCGAAGCGGCAAGGGACAGCCCGATCGCGATCGTAAAGAACCAAAGCATCGCCAGTATGCCATAGATGCGAACGGCGAGCCCTCGAAAAGCCGTTTCTTTCAAGGCGGCAGGCTTCTTACCAAAGTACGCCCAGCTGAAAATGCCCTTCAGCCATCCACGGCCGTTGGGAGATAGGTTGGGAATTTCTAGCCAGTCGGCCAGCATGTAGTAACCGTCGAATCGCATTAGCGGATTGATGTTAAACAGCAATGTGTGCAGGGAAGCGGTGATGATTACGTTGCCGGCGTGGTACTGAACCGGTCCCGGCTGACTGTTGGCCCAAACGTAACAAGCAATCGCAGCGACGAAGACTTCGCTGAGCATTCCGGCAGCGGAGGTCAGGATGCGTTTCCACTTGTTTTCAAATCGCCACGAACTGGTCACGTCCACGTAGGGCATCGGGATCATCAGCAGAACTAGAATGCCGCAGGAACCAACTCGTCCGCCATATTTTTTACAAACCAGCGAGTGGGCAAGTTCGTGGATCAGTTTTAGCACCACCCACGTTACAGCAATCCAAATAAAGTCTTCGGCGCCAAACGCGTTGACTCGGTTTGCATAAAAAGCATCCCAGTTGGACAGCAATTGAAAGAATCCAAAAGCAACGACAACCAACCAAATGATCGCACCCAATGGGCTGATTGAAAAACCGGTGAATCGAGAAATCGCAGTGACCAACGCGTCCGGATTAAACAGTGGCATTCGAACCATCATGGGGTTCAAGTAAGATACCATCTTTTGTTTTTGTTGTTGCTCATGCTGTTCATGGCGTCGCGCGGCTGAGTTGCCAGTTTCGGATTCAACCAGGCCGGATTCGATCGCCCATTTGCACAGACTGGCCGCTTCGGTTTCATCGATCGCGTGTTCACGAAGCAGTGTCGCCGTTTTCATCAGCGCGGTGCTGACAGTCCGATTGCCGTCGAGCATGGTCATGAA
>CAZKTR010000217.1:0-3863 GCA_964555525.1 uncultured Pirellulaceae bacterium | reverse complement strand
GAAAGCTGGTATCTCGATTGCCTACCACCAAGTGAGGCGTGACCGAACGTAGTTCATTGGTTTATGGAACAAGCTCCAGCCGAGGGTTCGTTCTTCGCAGTCGATTCGGACGCTGCCTTTCATGCCAGGACGCAGTCTTTCATCTTCGTTAGGGAATTCGATTTCTGCGATGAACACGTTCTTCGCGTCGCGCGTTTCACTGCGAGGATGAATCTTCATGATCTCGCCTTCGATTGGCGCGTCTTCTTGGCCATCGATCCAGACTTTAACCGGGAACCCATTTTTGATTTGAGCAATTTCCGTACTGGGGATCGCCATTTCGACTCGCATGGGTTTGATCGGGCCAATTTCAAACAGCACTTGTCCGGTTTCAATAGACGCCGCTTCGGCTCGTTCGAGAGAACCGCTCAACACGACGCCATCAATCGGGCTCTTGATTTGTAAGTGATCTTTTTTGTACAGCAGAATTTCTTCTTCGGAGACCAGCCGCTTGTATTCCAACTCCGACAAGATCGCTTCGGGGACGTTTCGCTCGTGGAGTTTGATTTCGCGAGTTCGTAGCGATTGTGCTCGTTCGGCAGTGACGCCTGAAAGCTCCCAGCGGATGGTTTGCCCATCCATCTCGGCCAGCACTTGTCCGGCTTCCACGATGTCGCCGGCTTCGGAGTGCCCAACGGTGATTTGTCCATCGAAAGGAGCCACTGCGAATCGTCGTGATACTGGTTCGGTGACGCAGTTACAGCGAACTCGATAGGTGATCGGCAAAAACATTAGCAAGCAAAAGCCAACCGCCAGTCCCAATGCCGCCAGACGTTTGGCGATTGAAACTTTGCGTTTGATGTAGGTTTTGGTGCGAGTGATGGTCGAGTGTTTGACTTTCTCGACGACTCGGAACGTGTTTGCGATCGATGGCGCGGCGGTGTTGCTGAAGCGTTCTATTTGGGTCGATTGAAGCATTGCGCGGGTACCGGTCATCACGATCGCACCAATAACGGAATCGTCATCGCAAATGAGCGGTTGTGTATAGACGGCTTCGCATTGTGCGTAGCCAGCGAGTTGTTTGTGCGCTTGAAGTAGAAAGTTGTTGTGGTCGTTTTGCGCTGGGTACAGGCCAGGTTGTTTACGCGTGGTGCTTTCGACTAGGGCTTGCAGGTAGTTTCGGCTTAGATCCGAACCCTTGTCGATTTTGCTGACACCAGAGACCGCTTCTAGACGCAGTCTGTTTTTGTTGTACAGACCGATGGCGATGCTGTCGCAGCCGATTCGGTTGGCGAGTAAATTGGCCGCTTCTTCGCAGGCGGATTTGATTGTCGGTTGATTCTCGATTTTCGTAACCAATTCAATGATCGCGCCCAAAGCGTAAACTTGCCAATCGGAATCGGCAGCGTTGCGACCGTTGAGCCACAATTGCATTGAAGCCGATAGTTTTTGGCTGGTCGCCATCGTGGAGACTGCGTGAACTTGTGAGCGGACCAAAATCAAAATGATTTCGGGCGCCGAGCTTCGTGGACGCAGCGGTGCAAATAACCCAATGCAGTTTTTCAGCATGGGTAGTTTTTCGATCGTGACGCTGGTTGATTCGGAAAAACCGTCGCACTTTTCGGAAAATTTCGAGGCAAAATCTTGGCGGTTGGGGACTTTACCGATCGTTGGGTGTGCGATTGACGGCGACCATTGCCCCTGAACGTCCTTCGTCAAATAGCATGCGCCGATCACGCCGTTGCAGCTGAGTGCGATTTGCAATAGCTTCATTCGAACGGTTTTTTCGTCGAAGTTGCCACTGACTGTTTGTAAGATCTGTTGGTCAATTGTTTGGCCAAGCGTGGTTGGTTGCTTGCCGCCGGTGGGCTTGTCGACACGCCTGAGTTTCTTATGCAAGGCAGTCTTGCCAGTCGCCGAGACAGGTGTTGACGAGTCTGAAGTTGTAGGCATGGTCGAGTCCAGTGGGTGGATTCTGGCGAGGGTAGGGAGAAGAGTTCTAGGTGTTATCGATTTGACGGTAACTGAGACGCGTTGGTTACTTTTGCAGCGCGAGGAGGTTCGTTACTGTGGTTGCCCCAGTAGCAAACGACCCCACTTTGAAAGCTGTTGTCATCGTTGGCGATTTTGATTTCTAAACGCCCCAGTCCGCTGTCAGGATCGATGATCGGAGATGCAAAAATCACGGTAGCCGACGTTCGGCTTCGCTCGCGACCGACGTGTACCGTGACTTGGTCGCCGACAGAAGTGTTTTTCAGTGTTTCGGCGTCTAGGTAAAATCGAACTTTCAATTCGTCAACGCGAACGATGGTTGCGTACTGAGGCTCGCTGCTGGAGATGCTTTCCCCGAGTTGTTTGTGAATCTCGGTGACAATGCCGTTGATCGGACTGTTGATAACTCGGTCGGCGATTTGTGCTTTAATTCGATTGACTTCAAGCTTTTCCAGTTTCAGTTCGTCTTCAGCGGTTCGGAACTCTGAGTCGGCTGTTAGGTACTCGGCTTGTTTTTGCTCGACTTCAAACCGATTAGTGTGGCCGCCTTCTACCAGTGAGTTGACGGCTTCAAGTTGTGACTTGAGCATTTCGGTTTGTGCTGCGGCAGTGTCCAATCGCGCTGTTGATTCAGCTCGAGCTTTCGCGATCACCAAGGATTCTTGCAGGACGGCTTGGTTGATTTCGGCTAGCGGGTCACCGACTTTGACACGGTCGCCTTCCTTGACGAACGAAGATGAAATGATGCCGGTTTCAGCACAGGCGGCGATCGATTGTTCAATCGGCTCGGTGAAACTTTTCGTGATCCGACTGGAGTCGAATGCGTGTTGTTGAGCCCACACGCCGTTGACCATTCCAAATGTCGTCAATCCAAATAGCAACGCCGATAGCGCGGCACGGTAGTGCAGTGTTGATAGTTTCATGAGAGTTTTAAAAGGTGGGAAAGATTCGAAGAGGTTCTTCTGTCAATTTATTGGCAGGTTAATTGAACCCTTTGTTTTCGGCCGAAACCGAAATACAAGCTCACCGCGTTAGCGAGTGCATTCATCAGCGTTTAGAAAATGCACTTGCTTGCGCTGCGAGCTTGTAGGTTGTTAGTCTTTGTCAATCGATTCACGCACTGAATCCATCCAGCGGTCGCGTAAAATCATGTCTTGACGGAGTTTGGTGTCTCTGGCTTCAATTGCTTTTTGAAGGTTCGATAATTCGTTTGAAAAATCGGGTGCTTCACCGCTACGTTTGGCTCGACGAGTGATTCTTTTTTGCAGCGGCGAATTGTTTTCGATAAAAATCGGGTCGTCGGCGGCTGCAAAAAACTGAGCTGAACCAGGTTGGCCTTGTCGTGCGGCGCGTCCGACCAATTGTCGATCGATGCGTTTTGAGTTGTTGGGGCTAACGCCGATCACGTGCAAGCCACCAGCGGCTAATGCTTCTTGATCGGGTTTGATGTCGGTGCCGCGACCGGCCATGTTCGTGGCGATGGTGATCGCTCCAGCAATTCCTGCTTGGCCGACGATTTCGGCTTCTTCACCGTCTTGAACGCCGTTGAGAATCAATGGGTTGATCCCGCGAGCCAGTAAGGTGTCGCGGACTTCATAGCTTTCGCGAATGGTACGGGTACCAATTAGGATTGGTTGGCGAGTTTTATGTCGCTCGACGACGTCCAAGGCGATGGCTTCTAGTTTGGCTTCCAGCGAGCTAAAGAATCGCGCTGTGAGAATCTTTCGAGCGTTGGGTTTGTTGGTTGGGATCGGGATCACTCGGCAACCGTAAACCGATTTGAACTCGTCAGCCACTGATGCACCGGTGCCGGTTAGTCCAGCCAAATCACCATACATTTGCAAGTAACGTTGGCGAGTGATTTGGGTGGTAGATTCTCGGCCTGGTTGGAT
>CAZKTR010000216.1:0-6012 GCA_964555525.1 uncultured Pirellulaceae bacterium | reverse complement strand
GGGTCTGCGTTAGGCGGAGGCGCCTCCTATGGCGGTCGGCCCGGTGGTGGCAGCATCAAAAAAACCAATGCTTGCGATAGCTGCCAGCCGAACGACGATTCAACCACCGATCCACAACCGCCAGAGTAAAAGACCTGCCAATGACTTCTTCCTCCACTCCGGCCGACGTCTCACTGCAGTCGTTTCAAAAATTGATCCGCGAGATGTATTTTGAAAAAGACCAAGAACGTGGCATCCCGGCGACGTTCCTGTGGCTATCTGAAGAGGTTGGTGAACTGGCTGCGGCGCTGCGGGAAACAACGCCCGCCGAGAAAGCTCGGATTCCTGCGGATGAGTTCAAAGCCCGCCAAGAAAACTTAGCCGCCGAGTTTGCGGACGTGCTGGCTTGGCTGACCACGATCGCGAACGTCGCTGACGTCGATTTGAGCCACGCCGTTAATAAGAAATACGGGTCTGGCTGCCCGGGCTGCCGACAATTCATTTGCCAGTGCCCAGATTCAGAAAAACCATAGACAAATACGACCGATGCGTTCCATTGCCCCACGAACATCAACGCTTTAGTTCCAGAGTTCCTTGAATTAGAATAGCCAGCAATTCAACCAGCGAAAACACTCAAGCAATCGTTGATCCACACTAAACCGCAATCACTTAACCCGCGATCAAAATCCGTATGCTGACTGCCACCCACCGAATGCCTTTCTTAGCAACCGTGATACGAGTGTGTTGCGTTTGCATCGGCTTGGTTTACGTCAGCGGCGAGTGCTTTGGCGACGCCGATTCGACGCCAGCAGTACCATCTTCTAAAGCGGCCAAAGCTAGTTTTGAAAACGACGACTTTTCAGTTTCTTTGGGAATTGCGAACACTGTTCGCCTGGGCAAATGGGTCCCAGTAACGATTACGCCAAAACGATCCCAAAAAATCACTCAAGTCAACATTCAGACCCGCGACGGCGCCGATACCCCTGTGACTTACGAGTTCAAACGGCCACCAACTTTAACCAATGACTCGGTCGAAGCTCTCGTCCGCTTCGGTCGCAAACGTAAATCCTTCCAGTTGTCGATCACCACCGAGGATGGTTCAACCGCTCAGCTGACTGTTCCTTTGACCGACACAGACGTCTTGTTATCTGTAACACCGTCGATCCTAGCAATCGAAAACGATCCCCAGATTACTCAAGCGTTCAACAGCAAACAAACGCTGCTGGCCAACGACAACCGCCCGGCAGCCAAACAAATTGCAGATGCAACCTTGCTACCAAATTCTTGGCTGGCTTACGACGCCGTTGACACGATCTTTTTGACGACCAATAACACCGAAATATTATCTCAATTAAACGACCAGCAACTGAACGCGATCGAGCAGTGGATTCGCAGGGGTGGCCGGCTGATCGTCTCCGCCTCTCCCGTCCACGCTGCGGACTGGTTCGCACCGGAACGGCCACTTTCTCGCTTTGCTCCCAACCCAGTTAAAAGTACGCTTCAATTTGGCAACAGCAGCCGTTTGGAAAAATTTGCCGGCAGCCGCCTCCAAATAATCAAAGCCGGCGATCCACCGATCGACATCGCCAGCATCGAAGCCGCCCAAGCCAAAGTATGGGTAGCCGACGAAAACAGAAACCCGCTGATCGTACAACATCCGGTCGGTCTCGGAAGCGTCGTGTTTGTTGCTTTCGATCTAAAGCACCCCAACGTCTTAGCTTGGAAAAACTACCCCGAGCTCATTCGCGTTTTATATGCCGGTCCCCAAAACTCCAACCGCGACAGCCAATCGATTTCTTCACTCGGCAGCGGCATGGGGCATTTGGGATTTACCGACATTCTCGGGCAGTTGTTCGCACCAATGGAACAATTTTCCAAGGTTCAATTCGTTCCCTTTACAGCGATCGCCATTTTGATTGGCCTGTACATTTTGTGCATCGGCCCGCTGGATTACTTCTTGCTGCGTAAGCTCTTTAAGCGAATGGAACTCACTTGGATCACGTTCCCGCTGATCTCGCTGCTGTTTTGCGGCTTAGCGGTCGGTATCAGTCAGTGGAGCCGCCCACATACCCTGCAAGTCAACCAGCTAGAAATCATCGACATTGACGCCAGCGACTCGAGTTGCCGCGGGCTTGTATGGACCAACTTTTACAGCCCCACCGGCGACGCCCTAGACATTCAACTATCTGGGACAAATTCTCTTGATTTGAATGTGCAGCAACGACTGACCAGTTGGCACGGTCTGCCTGGCGACGGACTGGGCGGTATGAACGGGGGTTCTGCGGCAACGGTCAGTACCCCACGGTATACACATTCGGTCCGCTTGAACCCAGCCACCAGTCAGCTGATGGCATTCCCAATTCCGGTATCTTCTTCACGAGCTGTTTTTTCGAACTGGCAAGCAGAGATGCCGTCAAAGATTCGCAGCAATCTGACCTTTCGCAAAAAGACTGATGAAATTGTTGGCAACTTCAAGAACCCTTTGAACTGCGAACTGACCAATTGCCGGCTGTACCACGGCAACTGGGCATATGTTTTAGAGGCGCCGCTGGGTAGTGGTGACGTGATTGACATTGCGACCGAAACCAATAGCAAGCGTATTCAATCAATTTTGAACCGCAAACGGGTAGACGCCGAAGACTCCAATCGTAGCTACGCCACTCGCTGGGAGCTATCAGAAATGAACGTCGGGCGGATCGCGGAGATGATGATGTTTTATGAGCTGGCGGGGGGGCGCAATTACACCGGCTTGAGTCACGGCTACCAAGGAAAAACAGACATGAGCGGTTTACTGACCTCTCAACGAGCCATTTTGATCGGCGAAATCAAAGGCCAAGTCTCTCAGCTGGACGCCACTACCGCAAAACCATCGGCCAGTGCCCCTGAGTACGACCAAGTGACCACGTTTGTCCGGATTGTTTTACCCGTCAATGCCGAGCGTTAGTTCAGCAAAAGGCTGGCGTATGACAGTTTAACGACGAGCCGGAAGGTGACCATCGCTCACTTCGCGAGCGTCTTCCGGCTTGTCGTTAAACAGAGCTTCGCTTTCGCTCTCTAAACGAGCACGCTAAAATATCGGTCATGAATAAGAAAAAGAAAAAAAAGTCGACGTCGAAGCCTGCCTCCACTGCCGCTAAGACAGACACTACTGCGAAGCGAGACGCCGCTGCAGTCCCCTCTCCGCCAACTCCCAGCAACGCAAACCAAACCAATTTCGGTCCAGCCGTTTTTGCCCAGTACTTTTCCTTCGTGCTACTGCTGTTGGTAATCGTTTTGGTCAGCGTGCTATTTTACGAAGTCATGGTAGCGTTCTGGATTCCATTATTCCTCGCAGCGGTGCTAGTCGTCGTATTCCGCCCTTGGTACGACGGCATTCGTGCCCGCTTCAAACTGGGTGATGCATTCGCGGCGTTGCTAACCACAGCTTCAGTACTGCTGATCGTACTAATCCCACTCGCCGCGATCTTAGTTTTTGCAACCGTCGAATCACAACAATTTCTGAGACAATTCAACAGCACAAAAGCGCTTGAAAACGCTAAACAAGTGCGTACCAAACTTGGACTTGAACTGCCGCTGACGCTGACTCAAACTCAAGTAGAAATCGAAAAACTCTCTAGCGAATGCAGCCTGGACACTGCCACTGCCAATCGGCACCAAGCAAGCCTTTTTGAAATCGATCAAAGCACTGACGAACTCGCCGATTTCTGGAAACTGAGTCGACCAGCACCTGCCACTTTACTAATTGACTCGGGGGAGACACCAAGCGACTCCGACCAAGCTGAGCTTACAGCGGACGAAGTACCGGCACTTAATGATCATCCGAACAACTCCGTCGCTTGGCAAATCTATCTCACCAAACTAGCAGCCGTCAACCAACGGTACAACGCTATCGACTGGGCCAACCAGTCGCCGAGCATTCCCGAGCCTGCGACCACTGATAATTCACTCACCGAGATCCGCCAACAACGACTCGCCTCCTTTCACCGCTACAAGCTTTTACTTAGCGAACTAGAAGTGGCATTCGACAACTTCAAAACTCAACAACTGGGCGGCAAAACGAGAGCGTGGGCGACGACTCTTTTGAACCCGACCGAAGAGCAGTCCCAAGTTTACATCACCAAAATCACCAACCAGCTACGAGATACACTGTTCGTTTTTGGCGGGAAAGGCCTGACTTACATTCTGTTCATGGTCGGCGGTTCGATTGTCATGATCGTCGCGTTTTACTTCTTCCTGCTGGACGGGAAATCAATGATCAACGCCTTCAAGCGACTCTCACCGCTCGACGATGAACACGAACAAGAATTAGTCGATCAGTTTTCTAGAGTCAGCCGAGCGGTCGTGGTAGCGACGTTACTTTCTGCTTTAGTCCAAGGACTGTTAGCGGGAGTTGGTTTTTACATTGCGGGCCTTGAGTCAATTTTCTTGCTGACGGTTTTGTCGGCAGTGCTGGCGATGGTCCCGTTCTTGGGTGCGGCTTCAGTTTGGATTCCATGCGCGTTGTATCTGTACTTTATCGACAACAACATGACCGCAGCGATCGGATTGGCCGTTTATGGAGCCGCAGTTATTTCCATGGCCGATAACGTCATCAAACCCCTCGTATTGCACGGCCAATCAAAGCTCCACCCACTGTTTGCGTTTCTGAGCGTCATTGGCGGCCTGGCGATGCTAGGACCGATTGGAATTTTGATCGGCCCCATGATCGTCGCGTTCCTGCAAACACTGCTTGAGATCTTGCACAATGAAGTTCACGAACTAAAACAGACCTCACCGGTCGAAAGTGACAATGTAGCTTAACGCAGTCTCGTTCTTTGGGTTCTTCTGGGAGTGGGTGCCATGCTTCACGACTTTGAGGGCAAGAGTATCTGCTGAGTGTTGGCATGTTTACGCGTCGGACGTGGTCTTGGAAAAGTCCCGTGAGCATGTTTTTCAGGGCCTTTCTAGATTATTCTATTTCTGAACCGCGTAAACATGGCACCCAAGCTGCTAGAAGCTGTCATTAAATTCCTTGACTAGCCGTTCTTTTTAACGCAGTATCGTTCCTTCATGAGCCAAATCCGAAAGTTGTTGAGCTAACAATTGGACTTCCTCGGCCTCAGGAAACTCAGCCTGAGCGCGCACGATCGTTTCGCGGGCTTGGCTTAGCTTGCCAGCTTCTACCTGCAGATTCACCAACTTATTCGCCACCGCTACAGTGGGGTGCTGCCCCTGCATTACTTGACGTAACGTTGCAATCGCCGTCGACTGCTGACCCAACTCGATTAAGATATCTGCTTTGATGAGAATGGCTTGTTCGGGCTGACTATCGATGGGATGCCGCGACAACAGGTGATCGATTGCTGCCAACGCCTTGCGTGGTTCCTTGTTACCCCGATAGGCCTTGGCCAGCTCGATTGGAATACTCAAATCTGACGGATCCAGACTGGCCGCCTTGTGCAGGTATGCTAAAGCCTGATCGTAATCACCCGCGCGAACACTAACTTGGCCAAGTAAAGTGTAGCCGGGCACAAAGTGATGGACCTCGGCCATCGCTCGCTCGGCCTGTTGACGAGCCTTATCGAGATCGCCTTTGGCAAGGTACATTTGGCCGAGTTCGACAGTCATCCACGGATCGTTGTCTGACAGTTTGACCGCCGCTTCCATTTCTTGAATCGCTTTTGATATTTCGCCGGAGCGAAAATGAGTCCTTGCTAAGTTTGCACGATTTCGAAAATCAGTCGGATGTTGCTCAGCAGCTCGAGTGAAAAAACCCTCTGCTCGTTGCAGATGCCCAGATTGCATCGCCTCTAAGCCGCCATTGGCCCAAGATCGAGCGGACACGATCTGAGACTTCGTTCGCTCGGCAAGCGGATGAAACGTACGACACCCCGTTGTGACTAACAACAACACCCCACTAACGACAGAAAGTCGCTGACAAGTAAGTTGAAATTTTGGGCAAAGGTTCAAAGCAAGGTTCCACGGTACATCAATTCCAGCACCGCCAAGAGTAGCAGAACTGAGAAATTGGGCGAATAGGAGTCCCAACAACGT
>CAZKTR010000215.1:0-6031 GCA_964555525.1 uncultured Pirellulaceae bacterium | reverse complement strand
CCATCTCACGAGTGAACTCGTCCGTTGCAAACCCTCGATTGCCGTGCCGCCAGATGTAGTTGATTTCATCACAAGGCCAAGTTGAAAACTGTGGCAACTGCGCCAACAAGTCGCGCAACATATTGGTGCCTGAACGTCCTGCACCAATGATGATGACAGGCGGATTGGCAAGTTGTGATTTAGAAGATTTCATATTTGCTTAGACGATGAAATTCTGAACAAGCTACTCTGAGCGCTGTGGAGGTAATAAAGATTTAAACAGGTCGGAAAACTCCTCCCCACACCGATCCCAACTGAACTCACTAACTCGATCAAACCCACGAGCGATATAATCAGCGCGAAAACTCTCGTCGTCAAAATATTTGAGTACACAATCGCTAAAGGAGGTCGGATTCTCAGGTTCGGCTAACAAGCCTGCATCACCAACACTTTCAGGCATCGAAGTACAATCCGCCACGATCGAAGGACAACCACGAGCCATCGCCTCTAAAGCAACCATGCAAAACGATTCGACCAAACTGGTGGTGACCAAGCATAACGACTTTCGAATATGCCGAGTCAATTCTTCTTGGTTGACAAACCCAAGCCACTCGATCCGTTCACGCACCCCTAGTTCTTCCGCATAAGCTTCATAGGGTCGCCACTTTTCCGCATTGGCTCCACCAGCAATCACCAATCGCCAATCCACCTCGGGTCGCCGTTGCACGAGCTCCGCAAGCATTTTCAGCAAGGTACGATTGTTTTTGTGATCGTTAGGATTGGTCAACGAAACAATTTGACCGCGATTAACATCTTCGGGCGAAAGCTTGGGTTGCTCCGCACACTGCTCCGGCAAACCAACGTAAATAACTTGATCGTTGGCAGTATTGCCTGAGTGAATTTCACGAGCACACTGTCGCAGGTAGTCAGACTCAAACACATTCGACGACGCATGCTTTAACGCTTTCAGTGAAGTTTGATTTCGGATCGTTTCTGCGAGACGGTGACGCAAACTCGAACCGGGAGCAATCGGCATAAAACGCAGCAGATTCAAATGGTACACCACTTGCGGGCAAGAAATCCCACCGATGTATTGATTCACCGACACAAATAAATCTGGCTTTAAACGTTTGACCATTTTGGGCATGGAAAGCAAAGTCCAAAAATAGCGTTTAAAAATTCCTTGGTTACGACAAACGATGTGCACTTCGTCTGCTTTTTGCTGATTCGCGATTGCCGCGCGGGTGTCTTCGGCGCTGCAGATAACCGAGATCCGGTAATTAGCATCCGATTGAGACACAAGCCCATCGATCACGCCCAACAGAACTGTCACTCCACCCCCTGGGCGGAGTGACATGGCATTGAACACAACATGAGTCATGGCGCTACCTTCCGGAGATCCAGTGATCGGTTTGTCTTGATTCGTTGCACTCACGATTTCGCTTGCCTTCGTTTAGCTCGTAGTTTTTTTAGAAGTTGCCTCGGGCGTCGAATAAACTGCTTCGAACACCACTCCATTGCGGACGAGATTGCCATTTGAAAGCCAGGCGCTACCACTTTGGCACCTGTTGATTCATAACCCAAACGCTCCATGTGCTCACCAAGGCAATTCTCGAGCAAACCGATATGGGTATTAGAAAGCTCTTCCTTCCACTTGGCTACTGATGACTGAAACACCGGTTTTCGCGTATTCTGATGATGGACTTGTTCGGGCGAGAAACCGGCCGTCTCTCGTTCATGAAACTTCATCATGCCGGGATCGTAATCGACACCCAGGAATTGACAAATCGCCTCTGAGGTTTCTTCTGGGCCAGCGACCAAATCTTCGAACTTAACTCGGAAGTATCGCTCGTTGCCTTCGAGGGCGTTGTCGACCTCGGCAGCGGCCTTCCAATCCTTGGCAAACTTGCTCACTTGATTGCTCCCCACTTGCACCCGGCGAAACGAAGCAAACGATGCTCGAGGATCACGAATGACCTGAATAATCCGACATTTAGGGTACGCTTCCAATAGCTGATGAACGTAGTCAATGTGCCGGATCGTTTTTTCCCCGAACATGCTTACGCTTGAGTCGTTGGGCAGTGAAGCCAAGAACGAAACGAAAAGATTCCGCCAACTAGGTTCACGCTCACCAAGTTGTTCCGTCATCGCAGCAGCTGATGTGGACATATCGCCAATCCACCACTTGTCCATGATGATTTTTAGTTTTTGCTGTAGTGTCTTGTCACCAACGCCAAAGCTTCCGTACGAAATCCGTGTAAAGAAACTTGTCTCGTGCGGCAACGAGAGATTCGAATGAGCATCTAGAATTGACCGCAGCAACGAACTGCCCGAACGCCCGCAGCCGACAATAAAGAACAAGTGATTTTCTACCGCTTCGAAGCGATCGTTGTATTTTGCGGCGTTCATTTGATTAAATTCAACATCGTCACGTTCAAACCAATTCGCCTGTAGATCACCAATGCAAGCACCACATTCAACAGTATATTTGCAAAGACGCTTGCTATCACCGCTCCCATGATGCCGTAATGCGGAATCACGGCTAAACAAGCCAGCCAATTTATCAGACAGGAGAATAGTACGACGTATGCTGCCACTTTTTGCAGACCAGCCATCGTCGCTGTCAACACAACCGGTCCACAAAACACACTAACTGCCTGTCCGATCATCAACACTCGCAGTGGCAACGCGGCCGGCACGTACTTTGCCCCAAACAACATCAAAATCTGCTCGGCAAAGAAAATGATGATCAACACTGGCACACAGGTAATACCTGCCACTACTAAATTATTGCTGCGAATCAGCTTTTTCATACCGGCAATATTGCCTTTGCTGAACATTGGCGAAAGTTTGGGAGCGATCAGGAGATTTGCTGACACCAAACCTAGCAGCACGAGACTGACAAGCTTGGCCGCGATCGCATACAGCGCGACATCTCGTTTCTCGCACATATTCCCCAACTGGATCGTATTGATGTTTGCCATCAAAGGCAAACCGACGCTTACCAGCAGAAAGAAAAAAGCCCCTCGATATAACCACGAAACGGAAGAAACCCCGCATAGTTTTTTCGCTTCCATCACGATCGGCAAATTGACTAGGTAACAGATTACAGCAGAGAAAAGGAATGACGCCGCAAAGGAGATCAACACGTACTCCAACGAAACCTGCTCAAATGTAAAGTAGGCAACGGCACACAGCACTGCAAACACCAGCGGCCGACCAAGGCTATAGATCAACTCCGAAGCGACGACTCGGTCGGTTCCTTTTGTAATCGCGGCACTCAAAACCGCCAACGCTCTAACAACCAAAATCCCCGCCGCAATAACTCCTATCGCAACGGTATAGTCAGACCTCAACTTCCACAGCCAAAACAAAAGCCCCGCCACCAACAACAGCGAATTCAAAAACACCACCGCGTAGGCACTTGAAACCAACTGACTGATCGAAGCAGGACCAGTAGCTACCGTATCTGCGGCAGGACCACCCAACGACTTGGACTCTTGGCGTTTGATCGCAATGTTCTTCAAGCTGTAGCGATCGGTACCCCAAACCGCAACCACCGACATCACCACCAAAATCGAATTCAGGTAGGAGAACACACCGACTTGCTCGATGGTCAAACACCACGCAGGTAGAACCTGCCCCGCAAATAGCAGCAGCGCTGAAATGCCTTTGATCATCATCATGTAGATGTAGTTACGTTTCAAGCTACACCCATTGTGAAAAACAAAAACGCTCGACTACCACGAGCAACAAATTCAAAAGGATTGGCTGACACAACAGCTACTTATCAACCGGAAGGCTACAAGACAAAAAGTACTGGCTATGCCGAAGCGGCCAAGCCATGTCTACGGTGTTTCTCATCACGGTTTTGTCAAAAGCAGGATCGTGACCACGTTCGTGCTCAGGCGAATGAACTCCTCTTACACCCGAGGCACAACTCTGATGGCCCAGCTCTAAAACATCATCGACCCATTCAGCCTTAAAATGAATGAACCTTCCAAACGGCCACGAAAAATGATCAACATCACCTAAACGAGACAACAGCTCACTTCGCGCACCACCAACTTGATCCAAGAACTCGCTCTTGGCTAGATCTATCAAACAACGATGAGCCATTGTGTGATTACCAATCTCATGGCCTGCGGCCTTCATTTGCTCGAGCTGTGACCAATTCAAAAACTCTCGAATGTCATTTTTGCGTAAGTTTTCGAACGAGAATTTTTTGATTTTCTCAGGACAGGTTTCACCAATAATCGAAGGACAAACAAAAAAACAAGCACTCAACCCATGCCGGCTTAGGATCTCACTCGCTTTTAAATTATCTTTGAAACCATCGTCAAAACTGATCGCAATCGTCGGTTCGACCCGCTCCCCCGATTCAATTATCTCAACGGCTCGAGAATACGTAACGACCTTAAAATTCTTGGTCAACCAAACGAGGAATTGTTGAAACTTTTGTTCCTCATGAGGTTGAATTCGATGCAACAAGACCAGTTGCACGCCACAGCATCGATCATCGAAACCTTCCAACTGACCACGGAAACCAGCTAACGACGAACAAGCGTCCAACGCCAAATGACGCCCCCAGCCTCGAACAGTGCGGTTGATTGAATTTATTACTGTCATTGTTTTACGCTCATCATTGGTTGTCTCTCTTTGTGCGGCTACGAATGGCGAAAACCATCAACGCCAACTTGATTCAGTTGACCTATTCCACCTTTGCCTTGAGCAAAACATGTTCAATACTTTCTTCAAGATTCCAAAGCGGCTCTTTGAAACCAAGTAGCGTTTCAAACTTGGCAATATCTGCACTAACACCGGCA
Organism: uncultured Pirellulaceae bacterium; assembly: GCA_964555525.1. Classification (GTDB taxonomy): domain Bacteria; phylum Planctomycetota; class Planctomycetia; order Pirellulales; family Pirellulaceae; genus Mariniblastus. The sequence goes on along the minus strand of CAZKTR010000215.1, from coordinate 1,226 downwards.
ACAATTTTCTCAAGCGACGCTCGGGTAGGAGGAGTTGTCGGTTGTTGATTTTTTCGCAACAGTAATTTCCGCAACGCCGCTTTAAGGAAATTTGGGGTGGCTGGTTGCAACACCTTTTTGAAAATATTGGACTGATATAACTGAAAGACCATTTTGCCTGCATAGCGTCGGCTTTCCCCGCGATTAGCTCCTGCTTCGCTGAGCACTAATTCGGTCTCCGGCAAACCCAAAAAGCGGCAGACTCGATTTGCAACGACCGCTCGGTCGCCTACGTAGTCTTCAAACTTAACAACAAGAATGTTCTCAAGCCCGAAGGCTTCAATCCAAGGCTGTAGCTGCATCGCATAACAACTATAACTCATCAACTCCGGATGATTCTCGATTGCGACATTGACATCCTGCGGCATCCGCCCTTCACCACTCCAATTAACCATATGTTTATGATGACTAAGGGCACGCCGAACAGGGTCTCGAACAATGTAAACAATCTTCAAACCAGGAGCGACCTTCAACGCTCGCTCAGCCACCCCGGGATTAGTTGGCAGCGTGCTGTAATCCGCCGAGACATCCCCCAGCAATTGTTCTGTTTCGGCACCGCGAAAATTACCGCTGTAAATCGCAGCTATTTCGGCTAGGTCAGTTTTTAGCAGCGCGTTAAGTTCCTTCTTACCACATTCAATCATTGGATGCATCGACAAATCCTCATGCATCGTCGTGGAAGCGCATTTCATCCCACCGATCACAAGGAAGTCAGGTCGATTTTGTTTCTTTGAATCCATTGAAGTATTTCGTAAAAGGCAGCAAACAAATACCGCCCACTAATTAGCAAGCACTTGAGGAACAATTGCCAACCACAAACAGACGCCGGATGTTCTCTTGCAACCAGCCTTAAACATTTGATGGCGCCGTGGCAGGTACCTGCGGTATCGTATTTGTCGCCGTTACGATTGTATTGCTACAGAAGAAAATAATGACGGCGATGGTCACAAAGTCAACGAATCGCATCATGGTCCCGAATCCCAACGAGTTACCCAACACCGTAAACGCAATCGGAATTACGGCAAACAGATACACGGGCACCACAATCTCTCGCTGGCCTTGCATGTTGCGAAACAGAAGGTGCAACCGCTTCAACAAAACCCCCATGAACAACATCCCAAAAATCACCCCTGGGATATAGAAATTCCAATACAACTCAGCAATGAACCCTGGAGGAACCCCCGAAA
>CAZKTR010000214.1:0-6038 GCA_964555525.1 uncultured Pirellulaceae bacterium | reverse complement strand
TTTAGCAGCAATCGTCGCCGCAAGAGGTTTCCGTAACATCATAGTCTAACCCTTTGCTTTCGCGCGGGTGACGGAATCGCATCGGTCCGCAATCGAATGGCTCAGCTGACTCAGCGGCGATTTTTTTAATGGGCTCGACGGCATAAAACTGATCCGCATACGGCTCGCGATTGAGCGAATCGAATGTCCGCCCGCAAACGGCCATCGCTTTGCCACGGTAGAAAACGTGTCCATCGTCATCTTCGACCTTGCTAAATGGGCCTTTGTAGATCACGGCTTGATTCTGTTCGAGGCAAGGGCCTGGATCGGGTTTGTAAGCAATGATGGTAACCGAGCGGAATTCGATTCCCTCGACGGTTTGCCATGGTTCGGATTCTCGTTTTGCCAAGTGCATGCCTTCAAAACCCGCTGCCGCGAACTCAGCCATGAACTCGTCTTCACGCCATGCTCCAGAAATGCAACCGGACCAAAGATCGGCATTGTTTTGCAAGTGCTCAGGGACGGTTTCGTCGGAAACGATATCCGAGATTGCTGCACGGCCGCCAACTTTCAAAACGCGAAACAGTTCGGCAAACAACTGCTTACGGTCTTCAGGCCGCACGAGGTTCAACACGCAGTTGGAAACCACGCAGTCAACCGAACTGCTTTCGATCATCGGTTGTTCGGTTTCTAGTTTTTGTTCTAAACGACGTCGGTCCAAAATGTTTGACACACCGTTGGACTCAAGCTTTTCCAATTCGGATTGATAAAGCTCTAGGTCAAGGCCGAGGTTTTGAATCACTCCGCAGCGAAACGAGACAACGTCGTGCCCAATTTTTTGAGCGACCTCAGCTTGGTATTGGCGAGCCAGCCCCAGCATTTCTTGATTGCAATCAACGCCGATGACCTTGCCTTCTTTGCCGACGATCTGAGCTGCGATGTAACACAGTTTGCCGCCGCCAGAGCCAAGATCTAGAACGGTATCGCCGGGATTTACGAATGGTGATGGATCACCGCAGCCATAGTCTCGCTGGATGATCTCCTCTGGGATGACTTCGAGCAGTTCAGGGCGGTATTGAACGGGACAGCAGAGTGCTTCTTCTCTGGCTTCGGCGGCTTGGGAGTATCGGTCAGCAACGGCGGTTTCAATGTTCAAATTTGGATCTTGCTCGATGGTCGACATTTATTTGACTCTTGGATAGGGGCAATGCAGATGGCTTGGATAGCGTAAGTAATCATAGCGAAAATTATCGCTAGCACATTGACGTGCGATTTGAGTGAGTCCTTACCACGAAAAAGGAGATTCTCGTCGTTGATTCTAAGGATTTCAAACCGCGTCTGTCGACTTCACTCTACTCGCTAGCGTCGATTTCCTCGTCCTATTTCACCAAACGCGTGGCTGGGAACTGGGAAACCCAGCCAAACCAGAACGCGTTGTGGGATGGCATCCGGTTGAGCTTTTTGCCGGAGGACACGAGTGCGTCTTCCAGTACGGTCCACTCGCCGCCGGTTGAGTCAATGGCTTGATCGGTTCCGTTCCAAGACGTGAATTTGATTTGGCCGACATCGTATGCTCGGCTGGTTCCGTCGTCGTCTGCGAGCACAACGATGTTTTGCGAGCCAATCTTGTCGTGGTGGACTTTCTTTTTGGCGAGCATCTTAATGGCAATCGCGAGTTGTTCGTCTTGATTGCGAAACGCCAGAACCTCGTCTTTGTTCAGCAAGCGTTTGTCGATTTCGGGAACCGTGAACATTAGTTTGTCGGTGGCGAAGTAATTGTGGTAAGCCACACCTTCCCCGTAGTTGCGGTGATGACCGGTTTGCAGCGACAGCACGGTTGTGTCGGGATGACGCTTTTTCCATTCTCCCCAGGTGGTCGTCACGAGGTAGCGACGATTGAGCTTGATTTTTTTGCCGACTAGTGGTCCCACGACAGGTTCGCCATGGAGGGTTGACCAAAAAGATTTGGTCCCGTGGTCATACATCAATTTGTTGGAGCGATAAAGAAAACCGCTAGTTCCGAGTTCGTAGTGAGTTCCGTCAACTTCTGTCTGATACACGATCAGAGCGCCGCACAATGTTCAGTAGACGCCACAAACGGATTCACCGCCGATCGTATCTTTGAACATCTCGTGCCATGCCAAAATTCGTTTGGGATAAGCTCGGGCGTCGCCATTGAGTTCGATACCGAAGACGACGTCGGTGTCGGCCAGGTATCGAGCGTTGTTGGAAGCGAGCATGATTGGATTTTTCAAAGGCGGGATACCATCTCGTCTGACGCCTCCCCAGCGAATTTCATCCAACCGAATCGTGGCGTCTTTGGTGTCAGCAAAGTATTCGGGAAAGCGAGGGTCACGTAGGCTGTATAGTGCCGATTTGAAAGAGCTGTAGCCGGGGTGAGGCGTGTATTTTTGTTTCCACAGCCACTGCCACCACTTATCACTGTCGTTGCCAAAACGCTGTCCCGTTTGGGATTCGAGTAGCCCCATGACCCTTGCGCGGTGTTGGCCCGGTAAAAAGCTGGCAACTTCCAACAACATTGGAACGTAGGAAATGTCCCAGTTCATTTGAGCTTCCGCGATTCCCGCAGCGATGGTGTTATGTTCCAGCGATAGCATTGCGACAAATTTTTGCTCGTTCACTAGTTTCCGACCCACGGCTTGCTGGGGCATCGGAGGTTTGAAGGCCGAGACATACGTTGAGTTATTGTCCGTATTTTGGGACGTTGAATCCGAAGACGTTTTGTTGTTGGATCCATCGCCGGTGGCTGGGACGGTGATCTTGCTCTTGGCGGCAGCGGCCACCGCTTTTGGGGTTTGTACAAAAGCGACAACATGACAATCGTCCGCGGACAAACCAGCGGGCAATGAAAATTTAAGCTGCCCTTCAGCGCCAGGGTTCGTGATTGTTTTGTGTACTCGAACGATGTTGACGTGGGTTAGCGTTCGTCGAGCATTTTCTCCACGGCTAACTTTTTGTTTGCCGGCGTTTTGTACCAAAGCAACTTGGACTTGATCTTGTTGACCGAGCCCTTCCACTTTCCAGTGGACGTCAACGGTTTTATCTTTGATAACCGACTTCACTGCGATCGCGGATGTCGTTTTGGCTACGAGAGCTTGTTTAATGGCCTGCTGAGAAGTCTTTTGGTTTGAGCCAACAAATTCGGTTTTGCCGTTGACGACCATTTGCGGGGTGTAAATTCGGCTGGACTTAAACTGAGTTGCGTATCTGCGTTGGCGGTCAGAAAACTGTTTCGTGGCGTATGGGTCCTTCCAGCCAAGGTAGTCCCAGTAGTCGACATGGTAGGAGAGCGTGTAGATGTTTTGACCGGAGGCCTTGGCTTGAGCCGCGATTTTTTCAAGGTTTTTATCCGCGCTCGGGCAGCTGCTGCAGCCTTCGGACGTGAACAACTCAATTAACACAAACGGTTTACTCGATAATGAGTCATCCATGCCCGCTTGGCTTGAAAAGGCGGTCGCCGTCAAATCCGCAACGGTTGGACCGTCGGCCGAGGGAGAGTCAGAAATATACATGATACCCCCGAGTAATCCTGCCAGCACCGCAAGCGTTAATAATTGAGAAATTCGGAGCATGACGTTTCCTATTAGAAGTCAGTCAAATCAACTGAGGTTATAGAGTCTTCCGACGTGGAAGGTTCCGCAGTTGGACGCTTCGAAACCGTGATGCTTACAAGGCAAATTAATGGTCGTGATTTGGTGTGCGAAAAAAACCACATAAGAGTGTGGTTCTTTTACGGTTTTAGTGGTTCGGCTCGCGGAGATTTGAAACGGAGAGGCACGGAGAGCACAGAGAAAAGGAATGACGGGAAACTCTGAAAAACCAAATCAAAGCATCATTGCTGAACTTGAGTCGCTTTGGCGCCAAGAGATTTTTTGGCTTCGACGAGTGCTGATTTTGCAACTTCCAAATTGCTTTTCGCCCGGTCCATTTCTACCTGACTGATCGAGCCCGATTGTAATAGCTTGCTGGCGAGTTGATGCTCTTTTTGAGCTAATTGGAGCTTGGAATTAGCAGCATTGATGATCTGAATTTTCTGCTGAGTTTGAGAGACGCTTTGTGCAGCTTTAAGTCGAGACTCAGCGACGTCACGTGCGATTTTGGCGCGTTGAAAATCGAGTTGAGGAGCTGAGCCACGTTGATAGAGGCTTTTGATCACCTCCAGTTCCTTGTTTCGATAATTGAGAACGATTTTGGCACGCAGCAATGAGTTCCGCTGTTTACGCTCGGGCGACACCAAATTTGAGAGTTCTAGTACGGCAAGACTTTCCAGCAGTCTTGCGTCTCGCAGTTGTTTTTGGCTGGCAGAACCTCGTTGGCAAAGCTTCTTTACTGTGTCGTACTTCTTTTTCGCTGCTTTGGCTTTTTCGCGTGCCTGAGTCAATTTGACGTTTGGATCGATTTCTATTGAGCGATCAGAAGACTGAGCTTGTGCCGGTGCACTCAAAATACCGATCCCCAAAAACAGCGATAGGGCAAGGCTCAACGCAAAACCTGCACGGCTCAATCGTATCGCAAATATTTTTATTGGTTCGATCATTGTGGTTCTCGTTTACAGTTCACTCCCCGGTCAATTATCGTCCACCGCTTTCGACTTAATTGGGAGTTCTGATTCGGCCCATTCGGCCATCGAACTATCGTAGAGCCGCACGTTTTTGTAGTCCAGTAATTGAGTCAGCACGAACCATGGCGGCGCTGCGTGTAAGCCTTCGTTGCAGTATGTGATTACGTCGTTACTTGGTTTGATGTTCGCGTCGGCATACAAATTCCGAAGCTCTTTGGCGGATTTGAAGGTGCCGTCTTCGTTGAAGTTGTTAGCCCAGAAGACGTTGGCAGCCCCAGGGATGTGTCCTTTTCTAGAGTGGGCTTTTTTCGTGTGGAAGACGAGTCCAGGTTCTTCGCCTGAAAACTGCTTTACAGGACGACCGTCAACGAGTCTCGCGTTGGGGTCCTTGAGCTTCGAATTGACCAATTTCATTTCCGCAAGTAGTTTTTTATTCATCGCAGTGACTTTGTATTTCGAACCGACGGCCTCTGAGGTTTTGGTTGAAAGTGGAAACGATTTTGACTTCCACAGTGGATAGCCACCGTCGAGAATCTGAACCTTTTCGTGGCCGAAGTACTTTAACGTCCAAAACAGTCGAGTGGAAAGTCGGCTGTTCAAGCGGTCGTAAATAATGATTCGGTCGTCATTGGAAATTCCCAGTTTAGACATTCGCTGGGTGAACTGTTCGGCCGTAGGGTTGTTGTACCGTGCAACGTACTTGGGATCGGTCATGTCCTTTACCCAGTCAACGTACTGAGCACCCGGCAGATGCCCCTTTGAAAAAGCTGCCAAATCGGCGGCCGGTTCGAGGATCTTGATGCCGGACGTATCGGTATCAACCAGCTTTTGTAGCTCGTCGACCGTGATCAGCGGAGAAATCGTCGATCTTGATTTGTCCGATTGAGTTGTGGGCGTTTCAGCCGGTGCCTGAACCGAGTCCGCCTGTTGGTTTGCTTGGCAGGCACCCAAAGCAAACAACAAGCAAAAAAGGATCAAGAGTCTCGCGCAGGCGTCGGCTGTCATGTTCTGGCCTTAGTGGATTCGAAGGAAAAGCATGTTATAGCTTGCATTATCCTCCAACGCCACTGTTATTCGTCTGGACTGGAGCCAGAACCAAAACCACCGACCTTTCCGCCTTTGCTACGAGCTTGTGCGTTCAATGCCCAGTCATAGTCAAGGAATGAAACGCTTACTTCCTTGTTAATTGCCTTGATCGCTGCATCCTTAATCGTTTGATCGGTGGCAAGTTCGCTGATCCAAGTTAAGTATCCACCGTTAGGGTAACGTTCGTTAAAGTCATTCCCGTACCAACTTAAAATACTGTTCAGTTTCAGCTCATTTGCCTTCGGGTCATAGGTTACATGTTTGGGGTCGTTTACGAACAGAGCGCTTTGGTCCTGTAACTGGTCACGGACGCACTGTCCAAGGTAGGCTTGGGGGCGAATGGAAGGACAGCCTTTTGCTCCACAAACCAAAGCCACGTGAACTCGCGGCT
>CAZKTR010000213.1:0-6069 GCA_964555525.1 uncultured Pirellulaceae bacterium | reverse complement strand
TATCACTAAAAGCGTGCGTCAAAGAAGCTTACTTCTTGCGCTTGGCTTTCTTCTTCTTAGTAGCCTTCTTCTTTTTCTTGGCTACTTTCTTCTTCTTTTTCTTAGTAGCTTTTTTCTTTTTCTTAGTAGCTTTCTTCTTCTTTTTCTTTGCTACTTTTTTCTTCTTCTTAGTAGCCTTCTTCTTTTTCTTTGCTACTTTTTTCTTCTTCTTAGTTACTTTTTTCTTCTTCTTCGCTACTTTTTTCTTTTTCTTCTTCTTGGCCACAGGACGTCCTCCGTTAATAGACCGTGGAAAGTTTTCCCCCCAGCGATCGTCGCTGGTGACAAAGAAAACTTACCAATCAAAATTTAAACCATTGAATGGTTCGAATATCAGCTTCACATCAATCAACAATGATTGTTGGTTCTGCTGAATTGCTTCTGAGAACCTGTGAAGAAGTTGCACTAGTTTTAAAAAACCACGAAAACTTTTCAATATTGTTTTTCGGTTTTTCGGTATTTTTTTGTTCAAGGTTGAATGTGATTTTTAATTCTTCTTACAAAACCTTTCATATCAAATCAAACAACAAGCATCAACAAAAACAATAACGCGATTTTCAATTGCAACGAGTTGCTAACAAAAACAACTATTCGCTTTTAACGCAGTGCAGTTTCGAAACAACGCGTAGAAAGTGTCTAAGTACAGTTCTCAATTTGCGACTCGCTTTAAATCAAGCCTTACTTACGCTTGCATCAATGCGTTACGCAATAAAAATGGCTCGTAAACACCCGCGAATACTTAAAAAACAGCGATGACTGCATTGCTTTACATTTAAACACATTCACACCGTGAAAAATGCACTAGCAACTTGCGGTAAAGCAGCTTCGAACGTGTAGTGTGTTATCGTTTTGAAACAAAAACAACGAAACACGCGCAATCTTGAGTACGCTCAGTTTAAAAACGGCAACCACAAAACAAATCAGCCGTTTCAACAAATAGAATTTGTACGTCGCTTCAATGCGTCAAAAAAAACTTTTCAAAAACGTAATTTTTTTGACCGAAAGTGCGTTTCAACAGGACTCTTTACGCTAACACCGCTTATTACCAACCTCTTCCTGATATACGTTGCAGCGACTGCCAACTTTCGTAAGCCATGTAACCACAGAAGATAGCTAAGAATGTGCTCTTAATTGAGAAGGCATAAAAACAAAGCAATCCCGCTACACCAATCGATAAATACAGCGAATTTTTCAATCCATCTCGTGGGTCGATCTTCTGCATCAGTGCACGAGCCACTTGCCCTCCATCAAGAGGGAAGACGGGCACCATATTAAAGATTGCCCATAGTAAATTCAAAACAATCGTGGCATTAAAAAACAAATGCAAATACGGCTTTCCACCGAGAGCTGTTCCTTCAAAAATCACCACAGGTAGCGGGATAGGGATATTCCGCACTGCAAATCCGCCCTTTAGTGCAAGGCCAATCCCGAGAATTGCAAACGCCAGTACTACATTCGCTAATGGCCCAGCGACTGAGACGATTACCTGTTGGTTTGGTGTCAAACTGACTTGTCGGCTTCCCCACGAACCTCGATCAGGAATTGCCAAACCACCCATCCAGTGCAGCACGATCCGAGAACCGATTCCAAACCACTTAAAAGCCCAAGCGTGTCCGAGCTCGTGAAACAGAATCGATACAAAAAACACAAACGTCACCACTAACAACGCAAGACCCACGTTAGGCATTCCCGAAACCAGCCCTTGCCCGAACAGTAGTGGAGCCAGAAAAAACAGTGGATGTACTCGCACGGGAAAGCCAAACAGGCTGAACTGCATGTCGTAACCGGTTTGTCCAGGTTCTGATAAAAACACTTGTACCCAATCTACAAAATAACTCGTTGTTATGGCGAGCACTAAACCAGTGCTGCGCCAACCGTTGTCGCCTCACGCACTCTTTCGCGACATAGCGCCGGCTTCCAAATCGCCGACTTCCTTGCTGGCTGGTAAAGCAACCGTAGAAACCCCCAGCTGCCTAAGGATATAGTCAGCTGCTTGATCAGTCGCCCCAGCAATCGCAAAACGCGACGCCAACACATCCAGTTCAGCTTCCTTGGCCGCCCGCAGACCGTCATCATTGAGCCACCGAATGGCCCGCGCTGCGACGCTTGCCGAAGGATTGCCCGCGGTCAGATACTCCGGCATCACGACCTCTTCGGCATCCTTCGCGTCGGGGTCATAAGGCCCCCAAGTTTTCTTCTTGATATCGCTGGTCGCCATTAAGTTTACCAAAGTGATAAACTTTGCCTTCAGCAAAATCGCCTGCGCCCACATTACCCAGCGTTTGACTTTAAAAACAATGATCGTTGGCTTGCGATAATGCAATAGCTCCATTGAAACCGAGCCGCTGCAAGCGACGCAGACCTGTGCGGATTTCATTAGCTCAGGCGTGCGGCCCACCATCGTTTCCACATCCGCTTCATGCTCGGCCAACATCTCATCGGCCATCGCCTGCTGCGTTTGGTTGTAGCTGGCCACCACGATGCGGCAGTCAGGCACTGCTTGCTTCACAATACTGGCGGTGTCCAGCAAAATTGGCAACACGTTTTTGACTTCTTGATTGCGGGAGCCAGGCAACAAAGTCAATAACGGACGTCTATCGTTTGCTAACTCGCTCAAAAATCCATCATCGTAAACCTGCTGGGCTAATTGATCGAAATACGGGTGCCCCACATAAGTCGCCTGACAACCACGCTCTTGAAACCACTGAACCTCAAAAGGTAATTTGCACAACACGTGATCGACAAACTTACGAATCTTGCGAATCCGCCAAGACGCCCAAGCCCACATTTGCGGCACGCCATAATAGAACACCGGAATGCCATGCTTCTTAGCTTTTCGAGCAATCCACCAATTGAATCCGGGATAGTCGATTAACACCACCGCATCAACTTTATGCTCAGCAAAGTACTTATCTGCCTGGCCAATCAACCGAAAGAACAACCGAATGTTTTTCAAAACCTCTGCGATAAACATCACCGCCATCGATGTCAGTTCGAATTTCAGCTCACAACCGGCGTCCCGCATCTTCGGTCCGCCGAAGCCGACGCAATCAACGTCGGTTTGCGACTTTAGGCGACGAATCAAATTCGCCCCATGTAGATCGCCACTAGGCTCTCCAACTGAAAAAAAAATCCGCATTTGCGCTTCCGTGGCTTTGGCGTAAATAAATGATGAGTCGCTAAATCGAACCGTGAAGGTTGGCTTGGAACCTCGGAAGAGCGCCCCAAGTAACAACCTTCATTGATGGCCGATTTCTACCACCCGAACTCCCCCAATTATGACATTCTACCCGGTTTAAACAAAGGGAGATTACCGCAACGATCCACCCGTAAACGGACTTCCAAGCGGGATACCAATCACAAAAGCAAGTTTTGAAAGTGCGTATCCTGCCAGACTCGAGCAGAAGACATCGCTGCGGTGATCAAAAAGGTGCGCGATCAGATTATTCTGCATATTGGAGTTGCAGAGAGCCAATCCGAAAAACCTGATCAGCAAGCCACGCGTGCGATCAGGTTTCTCGACTCCATAGCAGATGTTGAGTCGGCCGTCGCGGGTGACGGGTATATCGTCGCTACGCTCAAGAAAGAAGTCGAAGACTATTCCGAGATTCCAAGTCAGTTGATCGGCGAGGGGTTCAAGTTGACGTTGTTCCGCGAGGAAGAGGTCGATCTTGAATCAGCGTTTATGCCGTTAACCAAGGGTACGGGGACGAACTTTTAAAAGCTGGCCCGATCGCAGGTGTCGCGTCGAGCCAGCCATTCAAGTTGACCTCTGACTAAACGCGGTCACTCCGTCGGCGTCGAGCAAGACCCATCAAGCCGATTCCCAATGTCAGTACCAAACTCGACGGCTCTGGAACCGCCGTGATGAACACGTTGGATTGGATCGAAGCAATATTGGTGTTGCGAAGGATGATGTCCGAAAGCAACGTCGATTCAAAATTGCTATCCAGCAACAACAGGTGGTCCAGTTCAGAGGTGAAAAAGAACCGATCTCCATCACGAGTCCGCAAAAACTGATCTGTCAAAATCGAATTGAAAGTTTCGCCTACCAAGCCGCCGTTGACGTGAGCTTCCGCCAGCCCGCCAATCCAAAGGTCAACGTCATCGATCGAGTTGTACTCTGAGGCAAGCTGGAATGCCAAGCTATCGTCTCCCCCGGTCAAATCAAGGAAATCATCGTAGGCCGAAAGCCCAAGTGCCACCCGCGTGGAGTTAATATCATTAAGTCCGTGGTCGCGACCGCGTTGGATATTTAGCGAAGCAAGGTCAAAACCGCCTTGTCCCGGCTGGCCAAACAAAAAGTTTCGGACTTCATCAATGATCTGCGTATCGACTTCCTGCGCGTCTTGCTGAGCCAGTCCGGCAAGAACGTTTTCGATCGAATTGGTCTGAAAAAAGGATGGTGCAAAAAATGAGTCTTGTAGGGAGACTTCGCCAATGTTATCGCCTGTCAGCGGATCGACTAGTTGAATATTGGGGCTTAGTAGCGTGTGACCTACACGAAACGCTGCCGTAGAAAACTCATTCGAGATACCGGCGTTAATCGTTGGGTCATAGGAACTGGCCCCGCTTGAAGGCGCCGAGCTACCGAGCAAAACGGGTAGAAATTCTTGATAGGTGATTTGTTGGATCTGAGCGCCCACGAGCTTGCGCGCCGACTGATAGATGAAATCAGCTTCATTGTCGACACTGTTGCCTGCGGTTGCGATCGCTGAGTCTCGAACGTCAACCAGGGCTGTTTCGTTGCTTGCCAGCCGAGTTGCCAGGTCCGTTGCGATTCGGTTGTGCTCGCGGACAAAAAGCGTATGCGCCGAGGTCAAGCCAATTTGCTCATTGACACGAACATCGCCGGCAACAAAGGCTGTTGCATCGGTAAGGCCGGGTCCGTTGTCGTTGGGCAAACCTGTCGTATTGAACGGAAGGAGGTTTCCAGCCGATGTGCGCAACAATCCGTTGCTGGAAAGATCTCTTAGTCCCTCGCTGCGTGCTAAGTCCGAACCGTAAACCATCGAACCATCGATGAACGAAGTAACCTCGTTGATCTGCTCACGCGGGGAACCGACGGATCCGCCGGTCGAGATGGTTCGGTTGAGACCAATCGTTGCAGTACCGGTGGAGTTTGGATCAAAAAATGAATCGCCGGTTGGGACCGAGATGTCAAACGGTTCGGCAACTGGAGCACCTCCAGAGAGACTGAGGTCGTGGTCCAGGAATTGCCCCCACTGCCAGACCCAGTCGCTCGCACCGAGAGAATTGGGTGTTAGGCTAGGTTGCGCCGAAACTGCGTTACTAATCTCCCGGGCACTTGGCAGGCTGGAGTTGATCGCCCCGCCGGTGGGTGTGGAAATTCCATCTGCGTAAGCGTTGGGAGCCAAACGCAGGAGTTCCGTTTCGGCTTCTCCAAACGTTGGATTGGTCAGGTTGTTATTAAGCCCGTTGATTGTCCGATACTCTTGTCCAAGAGTCTGTTGCCCAAGCAGGGCTGAAACGCAGCATAAGGTTGAAGCGAGTAATGTTGGTGTTATGTTCATGTGTGCTGTACCTTTACGAACTAAGTTGTTGAATGTGTTAGACTTGCTAAAAGTGTGACATTCCTAACATTGTGAATTGCCTAACACTATATGCTGGTTTAAGTCGGTATCAACGCATTTATTGAAGTTTTTGTGCGAACCCCCCCAGTCAAGAAGCTCTCTCAGCTCAGCTGTTCCAGAAGCCTGCTTTAAGCGTTACTCCGCGCACAGGTCTAGTCAGGCTTTCCCAGCCTGATTGGCTTACACAATTGCTACTTTCTTCTGCCTCTGTAAGACGACGGCAAAACAACACCGGATTTGTAAGTGTTTTGTGTACACCAACTAACTCAGTGGATCGCAGCTATGCAAATACCAATAGAGCTCCCGAAATGCCTGAAATGGGAAGTTTAGGTTCATATCATCGTCAAAAACTATTTGAGTCGAAATGGACTATTGGCACTCGTTGTCTTTTTGCTTTTGTTTCCAATCGCTCCCACCTTTGGGCAGAGCAGTTCTG
>CAZKTR010000212.1:0-6094 GCA_964555525.1 uncultured Pirellulaceae bacterium | reverse complement strand
TTTAGCTTGTCACCGCCGTCGAGCCAGCGGTCGGGTGTCGCATTGAAGTAACCTTTCAGGTCATAGTTGGCAGCGGCCATTTCGATGTTGTCTAATAACATCTTGTCGTCTGCATGAGGGCCAATGATATCGACACCAAATTGTATTTTAGCTGCTTCTGCACTGCCGGCATGGTCCAAGTGACCGTGGGTTAACCAGATCGCTTGGACTTTAACGCCTAGCTCTGAAACCGCACCAGCGATTCGCTCGACGTCTCCGCCAGGATCGACGACAACGCCGTTTTTGGTTTGATCGTCGAAGACGATCGAACAGTTTTGTTGGAAGTCAGTGACAGGAACGATAGAGATTTGAAGCATGGATTCGCGCTGTGTAAATGAAAAAGTTAGACTGAATTACGAATAAGAGTTTGAGCGAATCTTGCTATAAGTTTCGCAAATAAAAACGGCGTCACTCGGTGACGCCGTCGGGCCGGTCGGCGAGTGACCGGCTGTTACTCAGGGTTGTGGCGTCGATCGCTACATCGATTTTACTTTGTCGGCAACCGCGGCTGCGGTAATGCCGAAGTGCTCGTAAAGTTGCTCAGCTGGTGCCGATGCACCGAAGCTGTCCATGCCAATGAAGGCGCCGTCGCTGCCAATGTACTTGTCCCAGCCCATTTTGATTCCCGTTTCAACGGCCACACGTTTGGTTACCGCCGCAGGCAAAATAGATTCGCGGTAAGCCGCGTCTTGTTCGTCGAATAGTTTCCAGCAAGGCATGCTGACGACTCGGACATTCACGCCATCGGCGGTGAGTTTATCAGCGGCATCGAGGCAGATTTGAACTTCGCTACCAGTGCTGATCAAAATCGCATCCGGAGTGCCATCGGTGTCTTTCAGAATGTACCCCCCCTTGGTTGCGCCCGAGGCAGCACCCATGACCGAGCGATCGACCGTTGGGAGGTTTTGCCGCGATAGCACCATCACGGTTGGGCGATCGCTGTTTTTCATGGCGGCGATGTAGCACTGGCCAACTTCGTTGGCGTCGGCAGGACGCATCACCAACACGTTCGGGATCGCTCGGCAAGCCGCCAAGTGTTCCACGGGCTGGTGAGTCGGACCGTCTTCGCCCAAGCCAATTGAATCGTGGGTCATGATGTACAACACCGGTTGGTGCATGATGCTGGACAAACGCAACGACGGACGCAAGTAGTCAGTGAAGACAAAGAACGTAGCGACGTACGGGCGAATGCCACACAGCGACATGCCGTTACCGATCGCGGCCATCACGTGTTCACGGATGCCGAAGTGGAAGTTCTTGCCTTTGAAGTCGTCGGCGCCGAAGTGACCGGCATCGGGATCGTCGTTGTTTGATTTGTTAGATCCCGCCAAGTCAGCTGAGCCACCGATCAAGAATGGGATGGCACCGCAGACAGCGTTCAGGACTTTTCCAGAGGACGCGCGAGAAGCCATGCCCTTGGCGTCGGTGTCAAACACTGGAATTGAATCTTCCCAGCCAGCCGGCAACTCACCCGCTTTCATCTGATCGATTTCGGCTGCTTGAGTTGGGAACTCGGCTTTGTAGGCTGAGTACTTTTGGTTCCATTCGTCTCGGTTGGCCGCGCCACGGGCGCCGATGGTGGATTGGAAGTGCTCGATCACTTCAGCAGGTACGCTGAATTTTTCGTGTTCCCAACCGTAAGCTTCTTTTGCCAACGAAATTTCCTCGTCACCTAGTGGCGAGCCGTGGGCGCCAGAGGTGTCTTGTTTGTTAGGGGCACCGAAACCAATGATCGATTTGACGATGATCAGCGTTGGTTTGTCGGTGCATTCTTTAAAGCGAGCGTAGGCAGCATTAAGTGTTTCCAAATCGTTGGCGTCGGCGACCGTGATGACTTGCCAACCACAAGCTTCGAATCGACCGGCAACGTCTTCGGAGAACGCAAGTTCGGTGCGGCCTTCGATGGTGATTTTGTTGTCGTCATAAATCCAACAAAGGTTGGAAAGCTTCAAGTGGCCAGCCAATGAAGCGGCTTCGCATCCAATGCCTTCCATGATGTCGCCATCACTGCAAATCGTGTATGTGTCAAAACCGAACAGATCATAGCCAGGTCGATCGTAGGTCGCTGCTAACCATTTGGACGCGATGGCCATGCCGACGCTGTTACCTAAGCCCTGCCCGAGCGGGCCGGTGGTGGTTTCAATGCCGGCAGCATAACCGTACTCCGGGTGGCCAGCAGTTGGGCGATGGAGCTGGCGAAAGTTCTTGATGTCGTCCAAAGTAATCGACGGCTGACCGGTGGCCGCACCCGCGTCGTCAGTTTTTTGGATGCCCGATAGGTGGATCATCGAGTACAGCAGCATTGAGGCATGGCCGCAAGACAACACAAAACGGTCACGGCCAAACCAGTTCGGGTCCGCTGGATCGTAGTTCAAGTTGTTAGCAAAAATTGAATAAGCAACCGGGGCCAATGCCATCGGCGTACCGGGATGTCCACTGTTGGCCGCTTGTACGGCATCCATAGAGAGCGTGCGGATTGTGTTTACGGCGGTTTGTTGGATTTCTGCGGTTGAGGTGGTCATCAGATTTCTTTTGCTTAAAAGTCCGTTTGTGTTCGGCTCGCCAAAGCGTTGGCTTTGTAAAAAGAATCACGGATATTGTTGTGATTCGGGTAGGAGCTCGAATTGTTATTTACCTATAATTCAGCGACTAATTATGAGATGTTTTTACAGTTGGTCAATCGAGGTACCAAATAATGGAGCTGATGTTGCTGTTAACTTGCATGAAATCGGTAGGAAAAACAGCTTGGCACGTTCACCGGTGATTTGCAGGGCGATCCGGTGGCTCGAATCGCCCGAGTACTGCTGGTCAACTGGCAGAGGATAGTTATCGTTGGGTAAGGGCCAAAGGTTGGGATTGTTTCGTTAGAGTGGTCGCAGAGTTCCCCGATTTTGGCTTCTTGGTGGTGAGCGTCGGACTTTTGGTTGATTTTGGGGTAAACTAGATCAACACGATATTACTATAGGATGAAGAGCATGAGTGATTCGAAGCAAACCAAGCCTTCTCGTCGATCGTTCAACCGATCGTTGTTAGTCGCCGGTGCGGCGCCGTTGGCGGGGACTCTGATGAATCGGTCGCTATGGGCGTTGGACCGCGAAGCGTCTCCCAATGAAAAAACTCCCGCTGAGCTAATCACACCAGCTGGCCAAAAGGCGATTGACCGTGGTTTGAAATACTTGGTCGATACTCAGATTAAGACCGGTCGTAATCGAGGAGCAATGGCTACTGCGGGGATGGCGGCAGGAGTTGCGACGGCATCGTTGACTGGGTTGGCGTTGATGTGCGGTGGGTATGCACCAGGGATGGGGCCGTATGGCAAAGCGATCGATATGGCAACCGAGTATGTGTTGTCGCATGTTCGCAACACAGGCTATATCGCTCACACTGATCAAAGTACTCGGGAAAACATGTACGGCCATGGGTTCTCAATGTTGTTTCTGTCGCAAGCTTACGGGATGACCAAGAACTCAAAGATTGCCGAAAAATTGCGCAAGGCGGTCGAGTTGACTTGTAAGGCTCAAAACGATCAAGGTGGTTGGCGTTACCAGCCGCGCAAGGGTGACGCGGATTTGTCGATTACGGTTTGCCAGATCATGGGCCTGCGTGGTGCGCGGGATACGGGAATCGATGTCCCCGACAGGGTTCGGAAGCTGTGTATCGATTACGTTAAAAATAGCCAGAACAAAAACGGTAGCTTCCGTTATACGATGCGAGGCGGTCACACGACGTTTGCGATGACGGCTGCGGGCGTGACGTCTTTATACAGTGCTGGGATCTACGAAGGTGAATCGATCGACAAGGCGTTGGATTATTTGATGCGCTACAAACCAAGTGGTGCGAGGCAAGGCGGCGGCCATTATTTCTATTCGAATTACTATGCCGTGCAAGCGATGTGGCACGCCGGCGGCAAGCATTGGGACGAGTGGTTCCCGTTGATTAGAAACCAGTTAATCAAGAATCAGCAACCAGACGGTTCTTGGAATTCAAGCGAAGCCGGTAAGCCATTTGGCGCGGCGATGGCTTGTATTATTCTGCAAATGCCACTGAACTACTTGCCCGTGTTCTCGCCGTAGAGTCTGTGCGAGTGTGTCGCATTTTGCGTTGTGACCGTTTCTCGCCAGCGTATGAAAAACATGACGGCCGATATCAAACCCAAGAGTATTCCGCCTGAAAACAGTGCTGTCGGCAAGTGTTTTATGCCTTGCATTGAGTCGGAATAGACCAAGACAATATGTCGTTGCTCGGGCGGCGCTTGTGACGATTGAAAACTCTCACGAATAAGCCCCGGTAGTCCATTTTCTATCAAAACCCCTTTGTGTTCAGTGCTCGTCAAGCTCGCGTCGTCTCGCGGTGTGCAGCTTTCAATGTAAACTAACACGGGATCACCGATTGTGTATGTTGCTGACACCAGAGGTGTATAGTCATAGTTGCCATGGTCACTGTCTAGTTGAAACGAGGATTCTGTTAACGCATGCCCGTGAAGCAATACATGGCTCGGCATGGACTCACTGGCTGCCACCTCAGCCAATGTTAACTCGACAGCCTGACCGCGTGGAACACGTTGGTATGTGAACCAAGCCAAGACAAGCGCCATGACGGACAGCGTCATGATTCCCACGGGAACCTCGTAGTGGGCTGTGCTGGTTGTCGAGTTGCTTTCTGGCAGCCAGCCATTGTTTTCTATTAAGATGCCCAGGAGAGTCATCGGAGCAAGCAATAGCGCGACAGTAGCGAGCAGCGTGATGACGATATCAAATGAACCAAAGAAATGGAGTTGCAGTTCAGCAAGCCAGCGGTAGGGGCCGCTGTAGGTGTACCACCAGTAGGCCAAGACCGCCAAGATCAGCAGGCTCGGGAATGCTCTAACCGCAGTAATGCCTGCAGGGTTTCGCGACGAGGGAATCCAAAGGTAGCGGCAGATGGATGAAAAAAGTTGTTTCATTGGTAAGAAGCCCGCGAGCTAACAGCGTCAAGACAGAGACGCACGATTGTAAACGAAATCGCGTTGGGTTACCAAAATACCCAGGCTATAAAAATGAACTTGCCCGGAGAAGCAAGGCTGGCAAGTCAATCCACTCTCTGGCGACAGTAGCTACGCTCGCCAGAGCGTGGGTCTAATTCAGTTGCTACTAGAGGGGAAGCGATTGCTGGAGCGAATCCAATATTCGCCTTGATAATTTGGCCTTTGTATTCGATAGTCTACGACAACGACTGGATGCTCTTCCCCGTTGCATTGAAGTACAGCTATTTTCGTCGTATCTGAGTTATCACACAAATAAAATTCATCTTTGACGTCGGTAAAAAGGAACACCCATTCGGGAATGTCGTTGCGTTTGAACCAACGGTTGGTTGTGACCCTGCGACCGTCTGGAAGGCGGACCGTGCACGATTTTTCAAAGTAAATTATCGTGTCGGTTTGAAGCCACTGTGCCACGACGATTCCAAAGCCTACTAGTGTGAATGTGACAAGCAACGTCTTTAAACCGTATTGAAGTCGATTTCGCTTAGACATGAAATATCGTTCCAGCGTGCTGATGGCTTGGTGGTGTTCTCAGATTTCGAATCGCGATACTTGGCCAGGGTAAATCACAAAGACAGGAATGTCGATTCCGCATCGTTGTTTTTCTTTTGCGATGGCTTCGTCGATTTGTTCGTTTGAGTACCGCGAAGAAAAATGGCTCAGGATTAAATTTTGGAGATTTGAATCTGCCGCCATTTCCATCACGGCGTCTAGCGAACTGTGTTTGTTACGTTTGGGATTGTTTGGTTCGATCTCTTCGCGGGTCAGGAAGGTCGCTTCGTGAATCAACACGCGGGCGTCGGCGTAGCGTCCATCGTTTTCGATTGGCGTGTCACCAGAATAGATCAGATCAATGTCGGTAGCGGTTTCAAATAGTTTTTCGTCGCCAATTTCTTTTCTTAGTTCGGCGATGCGTTGGCCTGCGCTGCCCGCGAATTCTGGCCGAAGCTTTCTTTTTTCGTTTTGCACTACGAATGAAAGGCTCTTCATGACCGATGGATCGGCAGGGACATGTTGATTGCGGATCGCTCGAAC
>CAZKTR010000211.1:0-6094 GCA_964555525.1 uncultured Pirellulaceae bacterium | reverse complement strand
TCATCGTCAATGGTCAAACCAACAAGTGGCTGATGATTATGGTGACGAGTCTTATCGGTAGTTGTTTGTGTTTGCCTGGAATTCTGGTTGGGATTTTGGGGCTTGTTGATTCGTATCAAACAGCAGTTCGCTTGAAAAGCGGCGAAGCGATTCCAGAGAATGAGTATTCCAACGTACTGCTTTACAAGATTTGTAAAATCATCGACAAAAAAGCTACTTGCAAGAACGCTTAATGGTTTGGCGAATGCCCAAATGCGGCGACGGTTCTAGCTCCACGCTTCCAACCGAGCCGCGATTTTTTGTAGCGAGTGTCCTAGCTTAGGAAAGCTGATCAGCATTAGCAGTAATCCGATTCCGATCGCTACGATGTTTGACCAGCGAGCTTCAAACATCAGCGGCATAATGTTGGCAAAGATTCCGGCTTCCAGCAACGCGAGTCGAGCCACTTTTTGCGCCAGTAGCATCGAGCTGATTTCGTCGACGGCTTTGTCTTGAGTTGCCGGATCATCGGATTTCTTGAACTTCGGTAATTGCTGGAACATGGTTGGCGCGATGAAGGCCACGCCGAATAGAATGATCGCCGACGCGGCAGCGATCGTGGAGATGAGTTTGATCGGTCCGTTCAGTTCAGACCAATCGGCTGTCGTCGCAATCATCCCGGCAAAGAACAACGCTCCAACGGTCATCAAGCCGGCCATGACTTGCCCGCTACGAATCTTGCGGGTAGCGATCTCGTTTTGGTTGGGAGTAAGCATTAGCCTGCTTCGCGACCGAGCTTGGAAACCAAGTTTGCGACTGCTTGCGGATCGTCTTGTTTTACCAAGCGATCGATTGCGTCAGGTTTTACGCCTAATTTTTCCAGATGCTTGGCCAATTGGTCCCAGTACTTCTTACGTTTTTTGCCTTCGGACAAGTACAGTTCGGTGACGAGTTCTTGGGATCGTTGCAGCGAGATACTTTCACGGTTTTCGTAAAAGTTCTTGATGATGTTCTGTTGGTATCGGGAATGTTCGGCCATGGTGTCAGATTGGATAGAGGTCAGTTGGAGGAAGGTGTTAGGGTAGCCCAATGAAAATCGGCGGTTTGGGCAGCAACGTTGACCAAATTTCGCTGCCGCCAGCTGTATCGATTTTAGCGGGAGATTAGTCGGACGCCGACGAATCAATCTTTTTTGAAGCCGAAATTGACTCTTTTTCTTCCTCTTCGCCGGTTTCTCGAGCGGCTGCGGTTGGCCTCACTTGGGTTGGACCGTTCGTTTCAGAGTTACTACTTCGTCGTTGATTTGTAGCTCAAGGTAAACATCGGCATTTAATTTGGGCATGATTGGTTGGTCCGTATCCAGCGTCCAGAGTTTCTTGGGAGACACGCCAGGTTCATAGATGCCGTCTGACCAGCTCTGTCCGGCGACCTTCCACGTGTCCGGTGCTGAACGTTCATTCATTTTATGTGGTTGCTTGTTGCCGTTCTGTTCTGTCCAAAGTTTCTTGATTTTGATCGTTGCCGGTTCCTTGTTCGAATTGAAAACTTGAATGCCAGCGATCGAAACCCCAGAGCCTTGGCGAGAAGCTTTAGAACGAACAAAGACTTGGCCCATGTTGACCATCACACCACCGCTTTTTGCTTCGGGTGTGAGACCCGATTTGAATTGCTTGACTTCCGTATCCGTGCTGCCATTTGACTTGGCGGCTTCGCACAGAGCCTTGGGGGTGTGGATTTTGTAACTTGAGATATTTCCAATAATTCGCTCGCTCATGTTAATCCCGTCGTGCCCGACAGTTTTAGCTTTCAACTGAACGTCAATGGTTGTTGGTAGCGAGTAGCTCTTGGTTAGATACTGGATCAGTTCCTTGTTCAGGTCTGAATCCTTGACAGTTAAAAAACGGAGTGCACCGCCATCGAAAAAGTGAAACTGAACGATGTCTTGAAAGGCAGGAGTCGATCGCGTGCCCAAGAATTGGCGTCGCAAGCTCAAGCGACCGGCAAGTGTGAAATCTCCAGCCGTAAGATTTTTTTGGTTGAAAACAGCGGATTCCGGAACGGGATCGCGCGGCACGTCGGCCGAGTCGCTTTGAGCGGTGTCGCTTTGTGCGACCGTCCAAGGCGTTACAGCAAAGCAGAGAAAAATAGAAACAATGGTTGGCAGGAGTTTGACCATCAGTGGGTTCTTCCGTTTTCCGAAGAAAGGGTACGTGGCGTGCAAGCAGTTAACATGTGGTCAACGGTTGTTAGGTGTCAACGAACGTTGGAGTATTTTATTAGAATAAATTTTGGAAATGGTTGTTTTGAGCGAACGAACATGATTGGTATGAAGTCTTCTATCTATGTATCTCATTGGGCTTCTCAAAGGAATCAATAGGATCTGATGGATTTGCCCTTCGGGGCGCGGTGGGCGTTATCAAAGAAAGAGTTAATATGAAAAAAGTATCGATCAAACGTGATTGGCTCATTCGAGCAAAGCAACGAGCCCGGCTCAATCCTGAAGAGCTCGAAAAGGTTGAGAGCTATGCGCCAAAAAGCAACATTCACTCGTTTGATGCGGCTTTCGATGAGCTTCCACGTGAGATCTGGAGTGAAATGCTGAATGATTCCAAGCTGACCTCGAAGCCCAGGGCCATGATTGCTCTGTTTGTTTTCGGTATGGGAGCCAGTGAAATGGATCTAGAATCGATTTATGAACTGGAAGTTGCCGACCCGGTAGAGTTTGGTTCGACGTTGCAGATTGTTGGCGGTCGGCAACCTAACTGCGAAATTTCCATTAATGATCGGTGGTATCCAGCAATTGTACTGTGCGAATTTCTTGAAGATCAGGACAAGATAGCACGGGGGATTCAACTCACCTGCACCTTGGGCTTTGGGACTCGAAATTTTTCGATCAGTTACGGGGTGCGCCAAGCTCTCTTTCGCGATGAATCCGGTGATCGTGTGCCACGAAAGGTGATTGATGTTTTGGAGTCGCTTGGATTTCGTCGGCTTCAAACCAGTTCTACGGAATACAATTTAAGGTTGATGAATTCGGAACGTTTGTCGGCAGAGGCGAGCAAAGTTGTTTTGGTTACCGGTGGTGTAATCAAGCCTTCACGCATGTGGTGGATGGATTTTGAGAAGCACAGTTTGGGCACAAATGAGATGCCTAGTCGTTGCATTATTGAACCGATTTTGGAATCACAAAGGGATGAGCGAGGGTACTTTGGCGGAGGGCGTGTTTCGGATGAGTCTGTTACGCGAGTTCCTTTTGTACGTTTGTTTTGTCTTGAAACCAAAGACTACGTTTTTGCCGACATTGATGATATCCAAGAGTACGACTTTGATGAACAGGCTCTCTCTCGCTTGCATCTGCCCGACGATATGCATTCGATACTTAGCCGTGTTTTTTCGACGCCGATTGATCAAATGTTTGGCGATTTGCTCAAAGGAAAGCATGGCGGAGTTGTGGTGCTTGCTAGTGGCGAACCGGGAGTAGGAAAAACGTTGACCGCCGAGATCTACGCAGAATCTACTCAAAGGCCGCTCTACGTTATGGAGTTGGGTGAACTGGGAACGAACGCCGAATCGGTGGAAGCGAATCTTCAGCAGGTGTTCACTCGTGTTACCCGTTGGAATGCTGTTTTGCAATTCGATGAATGTGAGATTTTCCTTGCCAGTCGTGGGAATGACTTGGAACGGTCGGCGATTGTTGGTATTTTCCTCCGCCTACTGGACTACTATCGTGGTCTTTTGTTTCTGACGACTAATCGTCCTGAGGTTCTTGATACTGCAGTACTCAGTCGCGTTATGTTACGTTTGGCTTATCCGCATCTAGACGAGCCAACTCGGGCGAAAATTTGGTCGACGATGTTTAAAGTCGCAGGGCTCGCTACGACCGGGTTCACATTCGAAGAACTCGCCAAGTTGGATTTGAATGGTAGACAGATTCGAAACCTAACTCGGCTAGCAAAAATCCTTCATAGCGATGGTGTCGTATCAGCTAAAGGGATTGGCGAGTGCTTACAATTTGGCGCAGGACTTAAAATGCCTTAGTGCCATTCAAAATGATTATCCGCCTTATACTTCGATCGTTTTTTGCGTTTGAGGTGTGTTGGGAATCAATAGCGTTACCGACGCGATTGCTGTCGAAAGCAACGCGATATACGGACCTATACTCGGCGTGATGCCCGTACGAAACAGCGGATACACGATAGCAAAGACGGGAAAAAACAATGCGATGGTTAAAGTAATCCACAGGACCACTTTAGGGACATAGAAAAAATCGGTTGCGTTCATCAGTTGCATTGTGTGTGTCGCCGATATTACTAACACCACAATCCAAATCGGTACGTAAAGTAGTGATCCTGTAAAGCCAGCCATCGCGCCGCTGTAAGTTGTTGGCTGGGCATTACCCAGTAGGGCTTGCTGCATATCAAGAAAATTAGACTCAACGGGCACCTGCTGAAATGTCAGCCAAGTAAACCACAACGAAACCACTCCAATAATGATCCCTAAAACAGAAAGTGAGTTTTTAGTTGGCTGTTGCATCATGCATTAAGCGAAATAAAAGAATCAGATTAAAACCTTAGTAGCTGCCTGATAGGTCGATCACTTCGATGCCGCGTTCATGAAGGTGCTCCACGATGTGTCCGGCAGAGGCTTCCATCAGCGAGTTAGTCGCTGATAAATGTTGAGTTCCGCCGCTATTTAAACTGAAGTTCAAGTTGTAACTTATGTTCTTTCGCCCTCGGCGTCCACGTGTAACTTCTTTTGTGAGCGTGACGCGTTTGACGTCGTCCCACTGAACTTCGTGTTTCGTTGGGTAAACCCAAAAACCCCATTGGGACGTAAGACGCTCGTCGTCAACTGTCACATGATCGATGAAACCAAAGGGCAAGTAAGTGATCGTTGCGACGAGTGCAAAGATTAAGACGCCCCAGCCACGAAAGTCGCTCTGTTTCCACATCCAGCCGACGAAGATGCCAAACAGCCCGCCGCCCATTGCCAATGCTCCAACCCACCAAGAATACGTTGCTCGAAAAACTCCCGCATTGTCCTCGGTGTCCACGCAACCTGAGAACAAAACTAAAAGTAGCATAGGGGCAAGAAGGCACAAGCGACGAGAAAGAGTCATGGTTTTTCCTCTAGATGTTAGGTAGGTGAGGTGGGCTATCCGGCAGCCGATTGGTAGTGTTCGAAAGTTAAGGCTGATTATTGGCAAAAATAATGAAATTTTATTTTTGATTTTGAGTCACAGTGGCAGTTTTCCAATCCCGAAAGCCAGAAGCAGTGAAATCAGACTGACTGCAGTGATCAATATTAACGCAAGCCGCGTAAAATATTGGTTTAGATACGAGACAACGCCGTCGTCGATGGTCGACGCAAGCCGGTCACGCAGTTCAAACATATTGACGGATTTACCATCATGTGAACACGACTTTACGATCACTTTAACCGTTGCCCAAATCGAAATTCGCTGAATCTGTTTGGCAAACCAAAAAAAGGGACCAGCCCATTTAGTTGAGGGCGGTTGGTCGGATAGGAGTTTTTTGGATGCGTCACGAATCGTTTTTTCAACTTCTTCGCGCGACATATGCGTTGGGACTTTGGCGGTAGCGGTTCGTTCACCCGTGTCCTCGCCAGATATGCCCAGCGCGTAGTCAAAAATAGCGTCGAAAATCGTGCGCCCCACTCCCGCGTCCGAAACTGCTTTGCGAACAACCGACAGGCTGGCAAAGTAGACTGCAATGACCAGCACGCATACGGTTGTCAGTATCAAAGCTAGAACAGCCGCAAGGATCCCACCAATGGTTGATTCTTGACCCGCGATCCAAAAACACACCGCCGCCAAAAAGGCACTCCACAGTGTTTCAAGAACCATCACTGCCAGAGCGAACGATCGAACCGCAGTGCCAAGTAAACCGGTAATGATTTGTAGTGATTTAACTAAGATTGGAATGCCTCAAGGATGAACGGCCTAAACAATGGTGGGAGTTAAAACGTCGATTCTCAAACCTATGCTACTCGTCAAGCGAATTTTCGGTAGGCGCTGAGGCTAACTTCAAATCGCGATTGGCAAGTATTCGGGCAGCAATGACGCCCGCGATGAAACCAAACAGATGCCCCTCCC
>CAZKTR010000210.1:0-6156 GCA_964555525.1 uncultured Pirellulaceae bacterium | reverse complement strand
TCGGACGAAATGTGTCCCGCGGTGAAACTGTTCATCGTTTGGTCGACGATGGAAACCAAGTTACAGCGAATGCACCAATCGTTTTCGCCAAGTTCGATGCCTTGAGCGGCGGCTTCGAGTGGAGCGCGGCCAGTATAGTATTCCAAGGGGCTGTAACCGAGCAGGCTCATGTTGGCGACGCTACTGCCAGCGGGTAAGTGAGTCGGTGTATGGTTGGCTCGACCCACCACGCCGCGTTTGGCAACTTGATCCATAGCGGGGGTTTTTGCGGCGGCGAGTGGGGTTTTTCCGTTCAGGTCTTCACGGGCTTCGTCGGCGCAACCGTCGGGAATGATGATGACGTATTTCATGAGTAGGTTTTGTAGTCGATCGTTTGTGGGGCAAATAGGTTTTTAGATAGGGCACTTTATCGCTATTTCGTTCCCGGTTTTGGCAACGGCAGGTCAAGCGAGTCGTCTAGTCCAAAATTCTTAGTCTTTCTAGGTCATCGCTCACAGCGTCCATTTGGGCAATTTGCTCCATCGCGGCAACGGCAGCAGATTCTTTCGCTTGGTGAGTCATGATGACTAGGGGAATCGTTTCGTCGGAACCGTTGCTGACTTCGTGTTGGATCACCGAAGCGATCGAAATGCCTTGCGCGCCCAGCAGGCTGGTGACCTGTCCCAAAACACCGGGGTGGTCTTGCACGTTGAAACGCATATAGAATCGCCCTTCTAATTCTCCCGGAGTAGCAAATTCAACTCGCTTGTTTCCATCGGCCCACAGTTCGAGCGTTTTGAAGGTCAGATCGGTTCGCCCGACGGCTGTGTCGATCATATCCGCCACGACAGCAGAGGCGGTCGGCATCTGGCCTGCGCCTTGTCCGTGGAAGAAAACCGGTCCAACCGCGTCACCGACAACCGAGACGGCGTTGTAGTTGGCTCGGACTTCGGCCAGTGGTTTGCCGGCTTTGATCAGCATTGGACCAACGCACAGTTGTATGCCTTTGCCGTCATTGACAAGCTTTGCGTAGGCGATCAGTTTAACTCGATAGCCCATTTGTTTTGCGAACGCCATATCGCAAGCTCGGAGGTTGTCGATACCACGTTTGGGGATATCGGACCAATGAACACGAGCCCCGAAGCTCAGGTGCGCTAGGATGGCGAGTTTTTGTGCGGCATCGGACCCGTCGACATCCATTGCCGGGTCGGCTTCGGCCAAGCCAAGTTCTTGTGCGGTTTTTAAAACCTCGTTGTAGTCAGCACCTTCGAGATCCATTTTGGAAATGATAAAGTTGCTAGTGCCATTCAAGATCGCGCGCATGGACGTGATTTGGTTAGCCGACAAACACTGACTGACGTTGGCGATAATTGGAATCCCGCCGGCAACCGATGCCTCGAAGGCAATCGAACGGCCGAGTTCGCGGGCTCGATCAAATAGCTCAGCGCCATGAGCAGCCAATAGAGCTTTATTGGCAGTGACCACGTTCTTGCCGTTTTCGAGCAAACGCAAGGTGATCGTCTTAGCCGGCTCAATGCCGCCGATCAGTTGAGCAACCACGGAGACAGAATCGTCGTTGATCAAACGCTCGATGTCGTCCGACAGAACGCCGTCCGGGATGGCGATATCTCGTGGTTTGTTAAGGTCACGAACGATGGCGTGTTTGAGCCAAAGCGTGCGTCCAGCGTGTCGAGCGGTGCGGTCACCGTGGTCGAGTAGTAATTTGGCCACGCCTTGGCCAACGGTACCAAGTCCAACGATCCCAACGTTCGTTTTTTCCATGGTTTACATATGCAAATAGTGAGTTTTCGAAAGCCGAACATCGTATCTGTGTCGGCCTAGTTGCGATAGCCGTAAATAGGAGCCACTAGGCTTTGGCCCTAAACTATCATTGGTCGTCGACGGTAATGCAAAAAAACGCTACCTTGGTGCGCTAGTGACGGCTGTAGGGGCAAAGCCATGCTAGTGGCAAGGCTTAATAGATAATCGTGTTCAATAGGGGGTTGAATCACAAATTAAACCATATAACCTGCGAAGTTTGGTCTGGAAGACAGCGGCCGTAGCTTGCTGTTTCGTAGCTAGGACGCCGCCAACAAGACAAAGCCTTCTAGGTTTGTCGTAATGTTCCTCCTGTTAAAATTTTTAGAAGCAAATTCAAATGATCAAAAGAATACTCGTCACCGGCGGCGCCGGTTTTTTAGGATCACACCTCTGCGAACGTTTAGTTGGCCAAGGGCACGACGTGATTTGCTTGGATAATTTTTTCACCAGCCAAAAAGCTAATGTTGTGCATTTACTGGACATGCCAAATTTTGAGTTGATTCGGCACGACGTTGTTGATCCTATTTTGTTAGAAGTCGACGAGATTTACAATTTGGCTTGTCCAGCATCGCCAGGCCACTATCAATACAACCCAATCAAAACGATGAAGACGTCGGTTTTGGGGTCGATCAATCTGTTAGGAATGGCCAAACGCTGTAACGCGAAAATCTTTCAGGCATCTACCAGCGAAGTTTACGGCGACCCAGAAGTGCATCCGCAAACTGAGGATTACCGTGGTTGCGTAAATCCGATTGGTTTGCGTGCTTGCTACGATGAAGGTAAACGCGCGGCTGAGACGCTGTTCTTTGATTATCACCGACACAACGGAGTGAACATTCGCGTTTGTCGAATCTTTAATACTTACGGCCCACGGATGCATCCCTACGATGGCCGAGTGGTAAGTAATTTTATTCGTCAGGCTCTCGAAGGCAAAGATATCACGATTTTTGGTGACGGTTCACAGACACGTTCGTTTTGTTACCGAGACGATCTGGTAGAAGGGTTTATTCGTTTTATGGCTGCACCGAATGAAGTACTAGGGCCAATCAATCTTGGTAATCCGGGCGAGTACACAATCAAAGAACTGGCAGAGCTGACGATTGAGTTGGTCGGAAACAATAATAAGCTCGTTTACGAACCGCTACCGCCAGACGATCCTACTCGCCGCCAACCCGACATTACGCTTGCAAGAAAGCACTTGGATTGGGAGCCGAAAGTCGCTCTCCGTGATGGGCTGACGAAAACGATCGAGTGGTTTAAAACAATCAATGTCGACGACTATCGGCCACCGACTCCCAATTTTTAAAACCGATCATTTTGATAGCTAGGCAATTCTTAAGTTGCCAGCTTGATGTCAAAGGAACTGACTATCCGTGTCCAGCGATCAAATTTCTAACGATCAACCTTACGATTGTATTGTGCTTGGGTTCGGCGGCGTCGGTAGCCAAGCCCTTCGTCACGCGGCCCTGCAAGGCTGGAAAACGCTCGGGATCGACCAACACGGTCCCGCACATGATCGTGGAAGTTCGCACGGACAATCGCGAGTCATTCGCCAAGCGTACACCAAGGATCCGCGGTACTTGCCGTTGTTGCTGCGGGCCTATGCGATGTGGGATGAGCTCAATAAGCGTCATCGAACTTCCCCGGACATCAAGGAACTGTTGACTCAATGTGGGGCGTTGCAAATCGGCAAGCCCGATAGCGAAGTCCTGCAGCGTATCCTAGCCAGTGCCGAAAAGTACGAGGTGAAGATCGAGCAGTTTTCAGCTGCGCAAGTCATGCAGCGTCTGCCGATTTTTAAACTGTCGGATGAATTTGTTGGCGTGTTCGAGCCAACCGCGGGGTTTTTGCGAGTTGAAATTTGTGTGGCGGCGGCAATCAAGCAAGCCGTTAAATCCGGTGCGGAATTGAAGTCGGGTTTACGAGTTGACCGCTGGGAGTCTCGAGACGATGGAACGATCTTGGTGGCGACGGACCAAGGAAATTTCACAACCCAACGTTTGATCGTAGCCGCTGGTGCATGGAGCGAACGCCTGCTGCCAGGCGTTGATCTGAAGATGAAGGTGTTGCGCAAACAGCAACAGTGGTTTCAGATCGATCGAGTGGATCAGAAGTTGGTCAATAGTTTTCCATGCTTCTCCGTGGAAGACGTTAACGGCGATCGATTTTACGGCGTGCCAGAGATCGATAGCTTGGGAATGAAGGTTTGTAAATTTTCTGGCGGTCAACCGATGGAGTCCGCAGATCAGTTGAGCCACGATTTGGATACGGCTGAACTTGAGGAAGTCGAAACCTTCATGGGCGAGTTTTTAAACTTCGGCCGTTCTCGGTTGGTACATCACACCGGTTGCATGTATAGCCAAACCGCTGACGGTAATTTTGTGATCGATCATCATCCTGAAAATCCAAATGTCACCTTTGCCGCTGGTCTTTCTGGGCACGGCTTCAAGTTCGCGCCGGTGTTGGGGAAGTACCTAGTGGATCTGCTGCAGGGTTCCGACGACGCCGAGTTTGAGTTTTTGAAGCTTCGGTAGCCCGTAAACTTGGTCGAGCCCGAATAGCTTGGGGCGACTTGGTTGAGGCGTATGTGTTTGGGGGGCCATGTCCTATTCGTCTATGGCAGGAGTTGGGTTAAATTGTGTGCTTTGGCAGACGTGATCTAGCATAGATGAGACTAAAGAATGGATTCTCCGGGAGTTCTAGAACTTGACCTCGCCCCTCAGTTTGGACGATCTGAAAAAAAACAAGGTGCTTCCTTCTGCTATGATTTTGATTGTGTTCGCGATGTAAACATTTTAAACAATCGAATCTCCGGGGTCGTTTACGGAAGCCAAGGTTATGAGGTTGAGCTTTACTACTCGGTAAAGTCGGGGGCGATGAAGGTCACCGGTTTTGAGTGTGCATGCCCACACTTCGCTAGAGGCTTCAACTGCAAGCACATTTGGGCTCTGATTCTGGAATGTGACTACTTGGCGTCCCATGACCCTCGTTGGAAAAAGTTTCTAAGCGGCGGTGCCGACGGTGATCAGTTGGACCAGCTGTTGGCTCAAGTCAGTCAACGGTCTCGAGCGTTGACAGCAAGCCCAGTGCATGCCGATTTCTTATTCGGAACGGCAAAGAAGCAACAAGAGAAGCTTGCCTATGTGTTTGACATTTCCGAAGACGGGGGATGCATGAAGCTTTTGCTGTACAAGCAAAAGCAAAAAAAGAACGGTGAACTGGGGGCGCCAACCCGTTTCAAATACGAAAAAGAAGACCTCTTTAAGGCGCCCGCTGAGTCCCGACAGTTGTTAAGAGCGCTGACAGGGTACGAAAAAAAACCAGCCTCAGGTTCGTACAGCTATTACTACGATGAACGAGCTGGAAAATACGAATCATTTGATGTTTCCGTTGAGTGGTCCGATGAGCTATGGCAGATGCTGGCTAAAACAGAACGAACGTTTTGGTCGCTGGATCCCGACGGAGGTTTTGAGGCTTGGCGGCCTGTTGCGATTGATGTCCAACGCCCGTACACGTTAGAGCTCAAGTACGACGAAAAACTGAAGACAAAAACCAAAGTCTTGGTCGAGATTAATAATGGCGAGGACCGAATCGAAAATGATCAGGTCGTGAAAGCTGGGACCGACGGAATGGGTTTGTCGGAGGATCGGTTATTCAAAATTGCAAATCCCGAGTTGTTTCCGTTGCTCGAGTGCGTCTTGCGGGACGAGTTGGTGATTAAGAAAAAAGATCGCACTAAGTTCGTGGAGTTGCTTGATCGAATTCCTAACGCCGATCGCTTGCCGTTGCCGGAGTCATGGGAGATCGATAGAGCCGAAACCGAGCCCGTCGTGGGCGTTGAGTTTTATCAAGGCACGCGTTCCCGGCACGTTTGGGCGAGGGTGTTTTTTGAGTACGGTTCGGAGACCTTTTCCTGGGGCACACACGAGCAGGCTCGGTTTGATGGGAGCAAGAAATCGTTGACCGTTCGTTCGCTCTCTCAAGAACAGGCACGATTGCAGCAGTTGCTGGACACAGGCATCGCGGTTCAGCCCGCCGATGATACTGGCGACGCCAGCTTTAAAATTGCAGCCAAGGATTTTGTTCCGCTAGCCAGTGCTTTGGCGCCGTTGGGTTGGAAGGTGCTGTGGAAAGGCAAACCATTACGAGTCGCCACAGGGGTGACGGCGTCGGTTGGTGGGCAACACGATTGGTTTGATCTGGACGCCAAGGTTCAATTTTCCGGTGCCGAAATTGCATTACCGCAAGTGTTGGCAGCACTCAAAAGAAAAGAAGAATACGTTACGTTGCATGACGGTACATTGGGGCATATCCCCCAAGGCTTGCTTGATCGCTATGCAAAGATCGCTCAGTTTG
>CAZKTR010000209.1:0-6191 GCA_964555525.1 uncultured Pirellulaceae bacterium | reverse complement strand
ATCCCAACGGCGTTCAATACACCGACGGCAAAAGCTATCAAACCTACTACGTCCCGCTACACCGACTCCGCAAAGTGGCCTAGCCGCAAGGTGGCGACAGTTGCCTCCGGCGCCTCCGGCCTGTCTTACGCGCCGGCCGAGCAATAACACTTTTCACTATCGAGCCAGATAGAATTAACTACCGATCTATCAGATTCAGCGCGTCTGGTTCGGGAGCGACGCCAGTTTTCTCGACCGCAAGCGTGATTTCATCATCGACTTTTTCGATCCAGTCGTTACGTTGCTGATTGAACTGATCAATTGATCGCTTAACGCGGGCGATTTCCGTATCGGTTACATCGCGGCTCCGAGCGCTCTTATGCGGAAGAGATCTCTTTTCCGGCAAGAGCTTCGAACATCGTTGACTCTGGGCTCGCAAACGTATCGAACACTTGGCCAGTTGCTTCGGTATCAACGCGATTACGCTCGCGATCATGTCTAATCATACTCACCAAGTTTTAAAAACACGTCCAGACGTCGTTGCTACTTGGGACGATCGTACGGTAGCTGAACATTGATCCGGAAAAACGCCAAGTTTGTCCCTGAATATTACTCCAATTTGACAACGGGGCACTTTACGCTATATTTATGTTGTCAATTACACCGATGATCCAAAAGGACGGTATTTCAACCGCCAAAAGCGAACGTCAGTGATATTGCCCAATTGTTAGATTCACGGACAGAAAAGTCCGCTGATGAGGCAATTTGGCATTCGTCAGACAACACTCCCATCGCCTCGATTTAAGTACATCTTCCACCGTACAATTTTAAATCGTTTACGACATTTCTGCTCAACAGTTAGCTTGGAACAGCTATTCAGCCACTAATTTCGGACTGAAAATTTAGGCTTGGTAGCGAGTTCTGGCGTTAAAAAGGTTGGCGAAGGGAACGCATGATGAATGATCCACAAGTTGGCTCCGAAGCACGGAGCCGAGAGGCGAAGCTGCCTATCGAAGACTCTATTGATTCAGCACCGATTCTCGGTCGAGTCATCCCGAATCAAAATTCGGGTTCGAGACCTCGTCTTCCAGTGATACCGCCACTCTTAGTGTCTCAAAAAGGTCCCGCAGAGTACATTGAAAGTGCCAAAGCGCATTTACCCCAGCATTCTGACTCAGCACCCCTGCCAATTGAATCAATTCTGGTCCCCAATTTTTCTCGCTACGCGATTCTCCTTTTGGCTTCGTTGGTAGTTATGTTCGGCATTGCTAATCTTGCTGTGTTGTTTGGAACACGTGACTCTGGCACTCAAGTATTCGATACGATTGTTGCTTTGAACTCAGGTTCCGCAGGCGATCAATTAGAGACTTACGCGGATCGTTCAGATTTTCCTCAATTAGAAACAGCTGACGCCAATGTTGTAACGCAGCAAGTTTCTTTCGAGTCGGTTGCACAATCGGTTAGCGATCGTGCAATGCCTGTGGAGTCGGTTCTTCAACCTATGGCGCCCGCCATCGCAGGACCAAAGGCAAACAACCAGTCGTTTTTCGATTGGGAAATACTGGGCAACCTAGCCGCCAATACTATGAAAGCGGCGACACCAAACATTGTTTCAAAGACAAGCTCAGACGTCGCCGATGGAGGACCTTCTTCCCCTTGGGCGAAGAATGCTCCCGAGGCACTAGAACTTAATCCGGCTCCAGTGGTTGGCACTTACGGGACCGGAATCCTTTGGGAGGCTTCGCTTGACGAGGCATTGGCGACCGCTTCGGATACTGGGAAAATGGTGTTCTTGATTCAAGTGTCTGGGAACTTTGCATGCGAAGAGTTCACATGAAACAACGCTCAAAAATACAGAGCAGGTGCTCTGTCCGACCCCGCTGCAACGGCGTTTATCAAAGATAATTTTGTTTCAGCGTTTCAACAAGCAGGAGATTTCTCGGTAGTCAACGTTGGCGGACGTTTGAGAAAAACTGGCGGCAATGTCACATCATGTTTTTGCACTCCCGAAGGACGGGTAATAAGTGCAAGAGGCGGCCCAATCAGTGGTAAAGAATTACTACGGCTAGCCAAAAGTGCTGTAGAGCTGTATCAAAAACTAGATGAGCTTGAGAGCCTTGAGCAGCAAAAGACGTTAGTGAGAAATGCCCACATCAAGAAAATTGAGAGGCAAGAATCGGCCATCGAGCTCATCCATAAGTCTGCGGGGGCAAGGCTGTCCCGCAAGGACCTTACTAAATTTCGTGCAATTCGAGAATTGGCGAAATCGGC
Organism: uncultured Pirellulaceae bacterium; assembly: GCA_964555525.1. Classification (GTDB taxonomy): domain Bacteria; phylum Planctomycetota; class Planctomycetia; order Pirellulales; family Pirellulaceae; genus Mariniblastus. The sequence continues at coordinate 3,941 of CAZKTR010000209.1, read as the reverse complement.
GGACCCAACGAAAAGTCTGGATGACGTTTTAGCATCACAGTCTTTGCCCCATATCAAGGATGTTGCTCCTCAGATTTTCGTAAAGCTGACCGGCTTGCCTTATCAGGAGGATCGCGAGTTGGTTCGTCTGGCCGCACAGGGATTTGATCTAGCCAAGAAAAATCGACGTCCTATGGCGTTGATATTCTCTTCCAACAGTGAAAGCGGGGTAATGAAAAATGGCCAGCTCCATCTTGATCCTAAGGTGCGAGAGTTGGTCGACTGGGTAGCCTGGATAGCTTTAACTAAAGGAAGCTCCAAACTTCCTGCGCCGGTAGTGATCACAGTTCCAATAGACCAAATGGCAGCTCTATCACAACTAACTAACATTCCAGCCTACGATCTGAATGGCTCGGCTCGGGCACACGTTAGTCTTGCAATGGTAATTACTGATCCAGACGGCCAACAACTGGGCGGCGAGTCTGTATCAAAATGGCAGGACGACACCCAGCAATCGCGGGAGCAGAAATTAGGGACTCTAGGTGAAACATTACTCAAGGCCAGAAAAGCGGCATACGAAGAAGCGAAAAAACTTCGCAGCCAGAAAAAGGCTGAAAGAAAGCTCGCCAATCGGTAGGCCTTTAATACCAGTTTCATATGCCCAAAACCTTCGCCAAGTTGCTTGGCGAAGGTTTTTTATATTGGTGAAACAGCTGGGGACGCGTACAAACCGATCGTCACAATTATGAAGCGAACTAGGTCAGGGACAGAACTGCTCTTATTCGGAAGGGATCTCTATTCCGGCAAGAGCTTCGAACATCGTCGACTCTGGGCTCGCAAACGCATCGAACACTTGACCACTTAATGTTTGCTGATTTAAGTTTACTTGTCTGCTGATTCGGCAGGACATGTAATCGGCAAGTAAAGTAAGCATGTTTACGCAACCGCAAACATAGCCCCGTTGTTTCAGCTTTGACAAACCACTATTTCGGACCGGGTTAATCAAGGAATTCCGCAGAAAACGGCTGCTTCTCAATCGGACTTCAACTCTAACTCGCTTTGATCGGCGGCAACTTGCGAGTACCATAGCGATTGCCCGGCTAATTTCCCGAAGGATTTTCAAAAGAAAACGAACGTGGCCAACTTACATATTTCCGACCAAAGCTCCGCTAATGCGAATCGGTTTCCATCGGCCGGCGCATAAGACCGGCTGGAAGCGCTGGAAGCACCGTCGCCACCTTTTCGGCTAACGCCGCGCTTCCAAACCCAACCTCGCCCAACAAAATCAACCAATGCCTGGCCGCAAGTTACTCACCGATGCCGACTGGATCCCAACTCACTTCGGCGCCTACGACCCAGAAATGATTCGTCGTCGCGCGGTGCTCACTGAAACGATCAATCGTTTTGACAACGGAAAATTAATTCCGCACTACCAAAAACTAGCCCAGCAAAATCTCGCCAACTGGTCAGCCACCAGCAACACCCTAACAACTTCGCAGCAGGTACTCGTCAAAGCAGGAGACTGGGGAGTCGTCACTCACGCGTTGACCGTCGAGTTTGGTGAGTGCTTTGCCGTACTAAACATGGCCAACCCATTCATTCCCGGAGGTGCCTACGTTGAAGGGGCCCCAGCCCAAGAAGAAAACATTTACCGCCGCACTGACTGTCACTTTTCGATCGGGCCTGAAGTTTACGACGAAGTCCAAGACTGCTACCACTACGCGATGACGCGACTTCTGTTGGCCGAGCAAGGCGAAGTCTACCTCGATTCAAAAACCCCTCGCACTTGCATTCGCGGCCCAGAAGATCGTGAGCGCAGCGATCTTGGCTACGCTTGGCTTGACGACGACCAAGTGTTCCCATTTTTCGAACTTCGCGCTGCAGCGCAAGACCTTCGTGACGGCAGTTACTTCTCAACCACTGAAGCTCATAAACGAATCGCCGCTCAACTAGACACCCTGATCAAACACAATATTCGACATGTCATTTTAGGCGCACATGGATGCGGGGCGTTTATGAACCCTTCGCAAGAAATTGCCAGAATCTACCACGAAGAAATTAGCCGTCGAGCAAAATCCTTCTCCGTAGTCGCATTCGCAATATTTAACGCAGGTTACGGCCCTGACAATTACACCCCCTTCGCCAATCAATTCGAAAGCCCTTTATGGCTTGGCACTGGAAGCGACTGATTCAAGCCCTCACTAAACGTCGAAATCATCCAACTGATCGACCAAGTCATCCAACTCATCACGTTCAGTGGCGGCTCGTTGCTCGCTACGCTTTGGCGTTACCCCGACCGCCTCTCGACCAACGGCCAACAGTTGCTCGTCACGCTCTAGCGCCGCAATCTCTTCGGCGGTTTTTCCTTCTGCAGGCGCACCAAACAATTGCGACAAATCAATCTTCATACTCGCCGCTCCCTCGGAAGAACCCGCGATCGCAGGTGTCTTATGCTGAGGAAACATGATCGCGTTTTCGGGACAGACTCGGCTACAAGCCGGGCAACCCTTGCGACAATTATCTGGCTGTTCGACCAGAATCTCATCGACCTTATCCACGCCATAAACGCCGAACAAACAAAAGTCGATGCACTCCATGCAGTTCGTACAGCGACTGTAGTCAATCACCGGATACCAACGGCGTCCGCCGGTGGACTCAATCCGATTGACCACCGAAGGATCCAGCATGCCACTACCATTGGCCGCAAGAGCTGTATCATTGGTCGGCTGGTTAAATCGCTCGATCGCTTCCGGCTCTAGGAATGTCAATGTCTCGCCAACCGGCGCCGCTGGCTTCAAAGGCTTAGCGTTGAGCACATCGCCCAACCCCACCACCTTGACTGACAACTCTTTGTGAATCCGCTTAACTTCTTCAATAAACTGCGAAGCGTCATTAGTGGTTTTCAAATCCAAACAATAGATTTTTCGATTGGGAATCTCACGATTATCGATCACCCGCGTCTTGTCATCGGCTTCTGCCGTTTCGTCTTCATCGGCTTCGTCAAAATCTTCCTCGTCCTCGTTTTGCAACAAGATTTTCCCAACGTGGCCATGAACTCCATGCCGATCCAAAATCCAATGCGAAGCTCGCTCGAACAACCAAGACACCACCACCGCGTGACCGTTGATTTGATGCAACGCCAACATGCCGGTACTGTCGGGCTTAATATCGTACAAGTTCGGAACAACCGTAACATCGATGCCGTTTTCAAATAGCAACCCCGTCACGATATCCTCTTCCAGCTTACGCTTGGCGGGATTCTTGCTAGGGCTTTGAGATACTACGACGGACAGACGCATAAGGATTGCAGTAAAAAGTGAACCGATGAAACTTCAACAATAGTTTACCACGATCTCGGCAACATGGCAGTCAACTTTTCAGATAGTCCGGTAGCTGGGCTCGCCAGAGTTCAGGGACCCTACCAAGCCGCATCCCGAAGTCTGGCTACGAATTCCGCCTGAAGGCCAATACTGATCAAACGAGATTTTTCAGCGAATAAAAAGACCAACCAGAAAGCCATACCTAAGCTGTTGCGAAAACTCAGGATTAAATTTTTCATTCATGTCCGTTTCCCCTCACCCCCAGCCCCTCTCCCCAAAAATTCGGAGTGAGCTTGATCCTAGTAAATGGTTTTTTTGTCCGAATTTTCGGGGAGAGGGGAGCTAGTAGGGCGGCTGTTGTTTTCAGATCTCAATTGAGCAGTATTGGCTTGGGCCACTAATTCAACTGCCCTTTAATCGTCCGCTGTGTCTTCACCCAAACCTCATCCAGCAACGTCACGTACGCTTCGGGCGGCAACAACCCCGAACTGCCCTGCCCCGCCGAATCACTCGGCAGAACCAACTCCGGCACTTCCATCTCAAACAACCAGCCATCTCCGTGCTTGTCCGTATTGATTGCCGACGGGTCCTCCATCAGCGTCTCGTTAAAGCGGACCAACTTCCCAGCCACCGGCGAGTATA
>CAZKTR010000208.1:0-6220 GCA_964555525.1 uncultured Pirellulaceae bacterium | reverse complement strand
ACCACTACGCTTGGTTGCCCTTGAGCCAGCTAAATTGCTTGCGAATGCTCTTGCCGACAGTTTCAATGTCGTGGTCTAGGTCTTCTTGCATCATTCGCTTGAATTCAGGGTAGCCGGCTTCTGCTTCGGCCATCCAGTTTTTGGCGAACGTGCCGTCTTGAATGTCAGTCAAAACGGCTTTCATCGCTTCTCTGGTTTCAGCAGTGACGATACGTTTGCCAGTGACCAAGTCACCGTAAGCGGCGGTGTCGCTGATGAACTCGTGCATCCGAGCGATACCACCTTCGTAGATCAAGTCGACGATCAATTTGACTTCGTGGAGGCATTCGAAGTATGCGACTTCTGGTTGGTATCCGGCGGCGACTAGAGTTTCCCAGCCAGCGACGATCAGTTCGGTGACTCCACCGCACAACACGGCTTGCTCGCCGAACAAGTCGGTTTCTGTTTCTTCAGGGAAAGTGGTTTCGATGATGCCCGCGCGAGCCGATCCAACTCCCCAGCCGTAAGCCAACGCTAAGTCTTTCGCGTCACCTGTTGGGTCTTGATGAACGGCCACTAAGGCTGGCACGCCGCTGCCTTCTTCGTATTGCCGACGGACCATACCGCCCGGGCCTTTAGGAGCGATCATGACAACGTTGTTTTCGGGAGCGACTGTGATGGCACCGTAGTGAACGCAAAATCCATGGCTGAATAGAACGGTTGATCCAGGCTTCAAGTTCGGTTCGACAACGTCACGCCAAACTTTTGGTTGGACCATGTCAGGGGTCATCATGCAGACAAGATCAGCTTGCTTGACGGCGTCTTCCATCGTTAGTGGAGACCATCCTTCGGAGACGGCTTGGTCCCAGCTCCTGCCACCTTCACGTAAGCCCACGACGACGTTGACACCACTGTCGCGGAGGTTCAGCGACTGCCCGCGGCCTTGGCTGCCATAGCCGATCATGGCGACGCATTTACCGTCGAGTGCTTTGGCGTTAACGTCTGATTCGAAGTACATAGTGGGCATGTTTCAGCTCCGGATGGTTAAAACTCGTTTGTTTGGAAGCCATAGACTCTATTTATCTAAGTGTCGATCGTCAATCGCTAAGGGGGGAAGTCGCGCAAACGAAGTCGTTAAAAACACTGGTATGCTGTCTATCCAGAGAACGGTCGTGGAAGCACTGGGAAAACCTGCCCCCGTAGCGATTGTCAAGGGTGCCGTTCGGTTTGGTTGAGGTGAACCGGCTTTGACAGGTGGGGGCTAGGTGCCGATTTACTGAACCGTAAGTGTTGGGGGGCGTAATGACTTGTTAGCAGGCTAGTTGATATACTAGCTGGCCGCATAATAGCTTTTCTTTCACAAAATGGATAAGCTGAGCTAGAATTTGCCGATATAATTCTGACGGTCCCGAAGTTGAGATTGTCCAAAAAATCGGCTCATTACTTGCTTGTGAATTTTGGTCCTTCGAAACCAAAGTACCTTTTTAGCCCACTAAATTTTTATGCCTTTACCAAAATCATCCGCCGAATTCGTAGTGCCCAATCAGCAGTCCGGTTCGCGTATTTCTCGCCGTTCGGTGTTGGCGTTGGGAGCCTTAGGTGCGGCTGCGGGGTTGGCGGGATATGCTTTTGGCGTGGAGCCTCGTTGGGTTTCGGTTGAGCATCACGAGATGGCGGTTCCCAATTTGCCCAAACACTTGGTTGGCAAAACGCTTGTGCATCTGAGCGATATCCATGTTGGTAAACGAGTCGATGCGGAATACTTGTTGCGGCAGTTTGATTATGTGTCGTCTTTGAAGCCGGATTTTGTGTGTTTCACTGGCGACTTTGTTGATCAAGCAAGTGCGTGGCACGTTGATGAAGGCATCCGCTTGCTGGATCATTTGCCTCGTGGTCACTTTGGCACGGCTTGTGTTTTGGGTAATCACGATTTTATGGGAGCATCTCATGAATGGGGAGACCGCGGCGAGACAAATCGGTTGATTGATGCGTTTGGCGATGCCGATGGAGTGGAGTTGTTGATTGACGACACGATCGAGATGAACGGTTTGCATGTTGCTGGTTTGCCTGACCTGTGGCTCGGCGGTTTGCAACGGTCTATTTCTAAACGCGTCGTGAAGAAAGTCGCAGGCAAGGCGTCGATCGTTTTGGCTCATAATCCCGATACGGCTGACTTGCCGATCTGGGGAGATTTCGACGGCTGGGTACTTTGTGGGCACACGCATGGCGGTCAATGTACGTTCCCGATCGTCGGAGCGCCCGTGTTGCCGGTGAATAATCGCGATTACGTTTCAGGGGCTTACGAAGTCGATGATCAGTTCAAAATGTACATCAACCGCGGGCTCGGGCACACAACTCGGGTTCGGTTTATGGCTCGACCGGAGATCACCGTATTTACTTTGGCGGTTGGGTAAGGGCAGTTTCGCCAATAGCGGTCTAAATCCTGGTTAAAATGTCGATAAATGGCGAGATGTCTAGGAAGTTGACAACACCATCTTGATTAATGTCTGCTGAAGCTTGAAACTCTCCAGCAGCCAGGACCCCAACGAAGGGGGAGATGTCTAAAAAGTTGACCGTGCCGTCCAGGTTGATGTCTCCCAACAAAACTTCTGAAACCACAGATGCCAAAGCGACATAAATGTGAGAGCCATTGAGTGGCTGGGCTCGGCTGGTACTTGTTTGGCGGCCGGTGAATTCTATGTCGATCCGACTGAGTTCCGCGTTTTCGGGGGCCCGCAAAATACTGTACGAGCGGTTGTAGTTCATGTCGTCGACAGCAGTTAAACGGATTCGATTAGCGTTGAATAGGGTCGTTGGCGCTGGAGCAACGATCGTGCTCATCTCAGGACCAGTGTCCCTGATCAAAGACAAGTCTCCTTCGTCGACCAGAGTCCACTCACGCATGTCGATCGGGTCGCCGGAGCTGTCGGATGCACGAATCCTGACGATATCGCCAGAGTCGACATCGGTAATGAATAGATCTACTGTTTGGTTGACGGGAGTAGTGAAATCATAGCTCAACGTTGACACACCGTTGGCTGACATCTGCTGCAATTGAGGCAGGCGAGGCCCATACAAATTGATTACGTCGAGGTTGTCATATGTCTGGGGGCTTCCATCATCGACAAAAGTCAATGTGTTTCTAGCGGTGCGTTGCGCCTGGCCTATTCCGTCGGCATGCAGAATCGTTTCGTCCGTTTCAAGTGCAAGAGATATTGCTGAAGGACCGTCAATCCACTCTGTCGTAACATTGTGGTCCCCGTAGGTTGCCGGATGATTGGGGTACTCAGCAAAACTCTGACGCTCTGGAATCGCAGATGCCAAGGCGACATAGATGTGAGAAGCATTCAATGGCTGGGCTCGGCTGGTGCTTGTTTGGAGGCCGGTGAATTCTATATCGATCCGACCGAGGTCTGCGTTTTCGGGGGCCCGCAAAATACTGTACGAACGGTTGTAGTTTGTGTCGCTGACTGCCGTTAAACGAATCCGATTAGCGTTGAATAGGGCCGTTGGCGCTGGAGCAACGATCGTGCTCATCTCAGGGCTAGTGTCCCTGATCAAGGACAAGTCTCCGTCGTCGACCAGCGTCCACTGACGCATGTCGATCGGGTCGCCGGCGCTGTCAAATGCACGAACCCTGACGATGTCGCCAGAGTCGACATCGGTAATGAACAGATTTACTCTCTGGTTGACGGGAGTAGCGAAATCATAGCTCAACGTTGACACCCCGTTGGCTGACATTTGCTGCAACAGAGGTAGTCGAGACCCATACAAATCGATTACATCGGGGTTGTCATATGTCTGGGGGCTTTCGCCAACGACAAAAGTCTGCGTGTTTCTGGCGGTGCGTTGCGCCTGGCCTATTCCGTCGGCATGCAGAATCGTTTCGTCAGTCTCGAGCGTGAGAGTTACTGCCGAAGGGCCGTCGGCCCACTCTGTCGCTACTTCATGGTCCCCGTGAGTCCCCGGATGATTAGGGTACTCAACAAAACTCTGGCCGCTAGTTTCGGGAAGTTGACTTGCCAAGACGATCACGCTCGTGATAGATAGAACACCTAGCAAGCGATTGATAATTTTCATCATAGCCCCTTTGGAAACAAAGAATACTAATGTGATATGAGTCGATCTTGTACGATGAGGTAACTTGTAGCTGATCTTAGTGGAACGGCTGAGCAGAATTTTGCAAGCTTTTCTTTTTGTATTGCCGCCAATTTTTTCGGATCAAAGTCGGCTGAAATTGGGTCGACCGTTACTTTGTCCAGAATGGCTCTAATACACAAAAAAAGGGCTGTCTTTTGGGACAGCCCTTCGAGCGGATGGAGAGGGATTCGAACCCCCGGATAGGTTGCCCCATCGCCGGTTTTCAAAACCGGTGCCTTCGACCAGACTCAGCCATCCATCCTTAAATTGTTTTTGTTGTGGAAGTTTGTTTCGCACGCAAAGCATCAGTTTAAGCTAACTGAAACATGACTCTGACAGCGAATCGTCTTTCCACGCGGCAAAGTTTAGCAAAAACGTCTCATCCAGCAAGCCATATCTCAACTTCTGGCAGACCCCAGTCAATATTGGTTCGATGAAGTCGCTTATTCGCACTCCAAGGCTGATTTTTACTGGTGATTTATCCAATTTCGGATCGGCGACCGGGAGCGTGGGTCGTTCTTCACAAGCCGAATGATGGGGTCAAATCTTGGCCAGACACAATTAGGTCCATCTGGGTTTATTGTGGGGCTCGCAAGATTTTCAGGTGTTTTATTAGGCGAGTGGGTGCCATGCTTCACGGCTTTGAGGGGATGAATTTCTACCGAGTGTTGGCATGCTTACGCGTCCGATACTGTTTTGGGAAAGTCCCGTGAGCATGTTTCTTTAAGTGGCTTCTTAGAATTGACCCATTTCTGCTCGCGTAAACATGGCACCCACGATGGTCAAAACCAAGTCGATAGCTCTTTGAATATCTCCCACTAAATTCTCGGAAGAACCACAATTAGGTTTGCGGCGATAGTCGTGTTGGATTTGAACTACTTGGACGCCGGCGACAACTCTGAAAATATGTGTCTTGGGACATTGCTGCTAGCCCCCCCATTCTCGGGATTACTGTCGCAGCAGTTGTGAACGAAAAAGCCGAAACGATCGGCAAAACTTTGCCAAGCAATATGTTAAGAATCCTTCCCGCTTGCTTGCATTAATTTGTACGGATTAGGAGTGATATTCGGTTAAACTTTACCAGTTGTTCGGAATGCTCCTTTCGATTCTTTTTTCACTGCTAAAAGTATTCTAACAGCGTAAACATCTGCTCCGCTTGTTCCGATCTTTCCCGTGTTGAGGTTTCAAACACTTTGGGGTACAGAAAGATGCGGGTTAACTTATTCGCTTATGCAGTTTTGGCCGTTATTGGCTTGCAAAGCTATTCAAGTGGTCAAACAACTCAATGGCAGCCGTCGCCAAACATTCGACCAGCCGGTTTTGTTCAAAAAGAAGACGACAAGCCGGACGTCGAAGCTCTTCAAGCAACGATCGAAAAGCTCGAGCTACGTCTTCGCGAAGTCGAAGACGATGTTCAAGAGCGACTAGAGTCGGCGACGGATGTTGAAGACATAGAAGAGCAGACAGATGCGTTTGAAAAGCGCATGGCGGATTTGGAAAAGAGCTTTGAGAAAAGCAACAAGTCTCTTGAGAAAGTCGAAGACACGCTTCCAAATCTGTTGTTCCATAGCCACGGGAGCCCCAAGTTACAGTTCTTTGGTCGTATTCATATCGACTACTGGGCGTTCCCGAACTTTGATGAATCCTTGGCACCATTAGAAGCTGATGGTGACCCACAAGACCGCTTCAACTTCCGTCGCTTGCGGATTGGTGTCAAAGGGGACCTCAACGACAACGTTTTCTACAAGTATGAAGGTGAATTTGCAGGCGGTATAAACCCTTCCTATCGCGATGCGTTCCTTGGGTTTAAGCACGTTCCGTATCTACAAACCGTCATCATTGGTAACCACAAGCGACCGTATGGCTTGGATCACTTGAATAGTTCACGACACAATGTGTTCATTGAACGTCCGTTTGTAGTTGAAGCATTTAATCAAGATTCTCGGCGACTTGGTATTTCATCTAACGGCATTTCAGATGATCAGAGTTCCAACTGGCGATGGGGCATTTGGCATCAAATTCTGACACAAAATGAAGACGGTGCCATTGGTGACGACTATCAGGTCGAACTTGCTGGGCGTTATGCAAAGACATACTGGTA
>CAZKTR010000207.1:0-6230 GCA_964555525.1 uncultured Pirellulaceae bacterium | reverse complement strand
TTAGTATGCTGCTATTCGATAGCCGTTTTGAAATTTTGGCCGTTACCGCCTCCGAGGGGTGCGTCGCGGCCGCGCAAGCCAACAGTAACCTCCAGGCGATGGTGTCGCTCCTGGATCCCGATCGCTACCCACGTTTGGGGATGGCGAGCCCTGCTGAGCACGCGCCGCCAGTGGATACCCGGTATTTGTACGGGGAAGACGGCCTAGGCAATTCGAATTTTGAGGCCTCGATGCGGCACAGTGCGTTGCCGGCTGAAAAGCTAATTATCGATACCGTCCGGGCCAACCCGGACCAAGTCACGATTTTGTGCCTGGGCCCAGCCACGAATCTGGCCAAAGCGCTTCGCCGCGAGCCTAATCTCGCCAGCCAAATCGATCAAATCATCATGACCGGCGGCAGCATGGATGGACATGGAAATGTCACGGCTTGTTCGGAATTCAATTTCCACTTCGATCCCGTTAGTGCAAAAACGATCTTGAATTCGCGTACCACCAAAACGTTGGTCCCGCTGGATATCACTCGACAAGTCACCTTTGGACTAGAGTTTTTGGAAGAACTGCCAGCCGAGTCTTCTCGTTGTGGCTACTTTCTAAGACAAATCTTACCATTTGCGTTCCGGTCGTATCGACAACATTTGGGCCAAGAAACGATCCTGTTGAACGATACAGTGGGCGCATTGGTACTGCTAAAACCAGAATTATTCCAGACGGAATTGGTGCCATGCGATGTTGAAACCGAAGGACAACTGACTCGTGGGATGCTCGTCTCGGATCGTCGCAACTTACCTGAGGGTCGCCCCAATGTGCATGTGGTCACGGGATTAATGGCAACTCAAGTCCGACAGTTCATCGTGGATCAATTGGTCGTTTCGGGTAACGCTTCGGCGTAGCGTGTTTTTGCGCTACCAGTGAGCCGTTCGCGCTAGCGTCGGGCCTTAACAGAATGTCACTTAGCCTAGCAACGCCCGACGCTAGCGCGTTCGGCTCACAGTGATGCCCTTGGAACGCACTGAACGAGTGGCCCCGCCGCGACAACAAAAAACGTCACCTCTCCGCCACCGCGTATGACAGGCCAGAGGCAACCGTCGCCACCTTTCCAGCACTACTTGCTGGCAAATCCTTTGCGATCGCGGATGACAACATCCACCGTATGGTATCGACCGGCGCGGAATACTTTAACTGGTACTTTGTGATTGACTTTGGTCAAGCTAACTTGGGTGACCAATTGCGAGTCATTGTCAACTTGGCTGCCGTCGTACTCCAAAATCACGTCACCAACTTTAAGCTGAGAATGAAACGCGGGTGAATCGGGTGTCACCGCTGTCACCAGTGCTCCGTACGCCAAGTCCAACCCCAGCGAAGCGGCTTTCGAATAGTCGTAGCGTGAGTCCAACGAAACCCCAAGGAATCCGCGTCGTACTCGGCCATAATCGATCAAATCTCCGACAACACGCATCGCCATATTGATCGGAATCGAAAATCCAATGCCATCGCTCCCGCCGCTATTGCTGGCGATTGCAGTATTGATGCCGATCACTTCACCCTTCAAATTAATCAGCGGTCCTCCGCTGTTGCCGGGATTGATCGCCGCATCGGTTTGGAAGAAGTCTTGATATTGAACGCCCTGTGGGCCAAGGTCCAAGTCGTGTCGATGGTGAGCAGAAATGATTCCGTAGCTGACCGAATGGCTAAGCCCAAAAGGACTACCGACGGCGACTACAAAATCACCGATTTCGACTTGATCACTATTACCCAGACGCGAGGCCTTTAAATTCTTGCTAGTCAACTCCAAGACCGACAAATCGGTTTCGCGGTCATGCACCAATCGTTTTGGAAAGAACAGCTTGCCGCCAATTTCAATCTGAATATCGGCGGCAGCGGCATCTTCGATCACATGGAAATTAGTGATCACATAAAACTTGCCACGGTACTGGATTACCACCCCTGAACCAGCCTCCTCAATCACGACTGGTCGACGTTTGCTGCTGGTTGGTTGTTTTGGTCGTTTTTTGGCTTCGATATGAGCAATGCCGGGCCCGGAAGCCTTAACGATCTTCTTTATCAACGAGTGCTGGCGCAACATCGCCTCGGCTTCTTTTGCGAGGTCTTTATAGACAAGGTCGCGAGAATCTTCGGTAATGCGAATCGGCTGTTGAGCCACGCCGCTCCCCGCGAACGAAAACAATACCAACGACAATGTCATCAGCGTCACGTAGACAATGGGGTACATGGCACCGAACAAGCCGGGTTGTAGGTACTTCGAAGCGATGAGGTTTTGGTGGGCCATAATGATTGTTTGGTTTGACAACGACGAGGTTAAACGATTAGTTGGCCATCTTGCGGTGAGTTGGTTTTGTTTTCCAACTTTTCCGCAAAACCTAATTCGGGTCGTAAGAATTAGGAAAAGTTAACGGGACGATTAGCTTACCGAACACCGTTTCAAATCCTTTTGGCTTAAAACGACCGCTGAGGGCAAGCATGTTTACGTTGGCCAACACGGCTGTTGCAAATCAAAGACCAACATGCCGCACGTTTCATTTCGCAAACACTCTAAAAATACTATAGGACGCGTTTTCCGAGCCAAGCTTGGGGAAAATAATATTATCCAACAGTTTTGCTTGGTCCGCACCAGCCAACAGCCCCCAAGCGTGTTGATGCACGGACACCACAAACAGGCAATCCATGTTTGCTTTTTGCATCATGCGGTAATCGTATACGGCCGGTTATTCGGTTTGTTCTGATTTTTTTTCCAACGTTGATCTGGACTCACAAAAACCGTGCTTATCGAGGAGTTCGAGCTTTGACTATGCATTACCTGAAAGCTAACTATTTACGTGGACTGTTAAGGTCTTCAGTAATCACAACTCATCTCCCCTTCATCGCTCAAGCAATGTTCCCCAGATAAATCGCATCCTAGCTGTCCTGCTAAAACGATGCTGTTTTCACTCCCTATAGTGCATTAACATGACAAACCAATCACAACAGCCGCTCACCTTAAAACTAAGCAACGGCCAAGAAGTCTCCGTCCCAACAGGCAAGAGCGTTTTACGATTTACCGAAAACGGTCAGCCACGAAGCTGTGCGATCGTACGGGGCCCAAGCGGCGTTGCCGTTTATAATGCCGAAGGTGACATCCAAATCAATGGAGCTCCTAGCTCAGCTCACTGGTTGCAACCAGGGGACGAACTTCGATTTGGTGACAGCATGACCGCGTCAGTTCAACAATTGGGCGTTGTCAGCGAAGCACTTGATTCACTACTCAACGAAAACACACAACCTGCGGTTCCAACTACCGCACCAGTGCAGGTAGCCCCTGCGCAAACATCCGTCACCAACGCACAAGACAGCTTTACACCAGCCACGACTGCGACGGATTTTGAACTCCCACAGACACCCGTTCAGGCACAGACACCTGTTGCCAGCGCACAAGATTCCTTTACTCCAGCCACAGGAGCAACGGCGTTCACCATTGAACCACCAGCAGCGGCTCCAGCTGTTTCCCCCGTCGCTCCAGTAACTCCGGATGTTTCGAGCCCTGATACACCATCAGCGATGGACTTTGTGGCGCCCGCTGCCGCAACCGGCGCCGCACTTGCCGCTTCTGCAATGTCAATGACAGGAGCCTTGCAAGACGAGCCAAACGCACCTAACTCACCACCCGCGCCCACCGGAGCCGGTTTTAACCCGATCACTTCTGCACTGGAATCGGCTGCTTCAACAGCTCCAACTTTCGACGAAGCTCCAGTTACAGAAGCTCCAGCCGCTCAACCTGAAATCTCTGGATTTGCAGCCGACCTATTGGCTCAAATCCAAGCGGACGATAACGAAAACGAGACCGTCGGCACAAAGGCTAGCGAGAATACCCACAGCCCACTCGCCGCCGACGGTCCCTCGTTTTCGTCACCTGCACCCGATGTCCGGGAACTCCCTCAGACTTCGGCTCCAGAACCGGTAGCCGAAATTGAGCCGACAGTCACAGCAGAAGCACCGAGCCACGTCGAAACCACGACAGCCGAATCGGCAGAGCAACAAACGCAGAACAGCAGTGTTTCGGAATTGCTTGAGCGCATGAAGGCCGAAGCGGAAACTGCAGAAACCAACGGAGTAGATACGCCCACCTCTGAACCTCAAGCAGTACTTGAATCTCAAGCAGCACCTGAACCGCAAGCAGCACCTGAACCGCAAGTAGCACCTGAACCGCAAGTAGCACCTGAATCTCAAGTAGCACCTGAATCTCAAGTAGCACCTGAATCTCAAGTAGCGCCAGAACCGCAAGCAGCGCCTGCCTTCGCCCAAGCAGACGATGATGTCCAGAGCTATATGTCTCAGCTACTTTCTCGTATGCGAGACCCGAACGCAGAGCCCAAGGCTGCTGCCGTAGCCACTGCAGCCCCAAAACTTGAGCAACAAGCACCAGCTGTTCAGGAAGTCGTTGAGCAGCCAAAGCCAGCTGGACTACTCAAACCCGAAGAGTTCGTCCCGAAGAACAAAGCCAAACGCTTGGACTCATTGCAAGAAATGCGCGCTTTAGCCAACACCCAAACCCGTACTGCCATTGATCGCTCGCAAGCTAAACGCAAAGAAGCTGCCAATGACACTTTTACTTTGGCAATTGCTATCGCGAGTTGTATTGCAGCGGCGGTTGTGTTTTTCTTCAACATCTTCGGCGACATGTCGTTTGCTGTTGGTATGGTCGCAATGATTGCTGGTGCATTCTTCTGCTGTAAAACTTATTTTTCTGAACTCGTTGATAGTAAAAAAGCCACGAAAAAGCAGCCAGCAGTAGCACAAGAAGCTGTACAAGAAACTGTCTGATCGAATCAGCACCTCACCAATACGTTCAAGTTCGTGCGAACTCAAGTTTGTGCGAACTAGTTGATTTTCACGCCATTCAAAAGCTCTCGAATCTCACCATCGATCGGCACGGACTTGCCGTTGTCTCGATCGATCAAGATAAAATGAAACGTGCCTTTAACCGCCGGCGAACCCTGCCCCACGTGAATCTGTTGGTGCACTTCACCACTGGCACTACCGAGCGTATCTAGCGAAGTTTTGATCGTGACTTGGCTGCCTTCAAACACGGGCTTGCGAAACCTTAAATGCAAATCCATGATGATAAAGCCGAGGTTCTTTTGCTTAAGCAATTCAATCAGGCCGATGTCTTCAGCGTATCGCCAACGTGCTTCTTCAAACAGTTCTAGGTAGCGACTGTTGTTAACGTGCCCAAAGGCATCGGTGTGAAAGGTCCGAATAGTGATTTCTGTCGCGTGGATCATCCCGCGAGTTTAACGGTTGTGCTTGTAACCGCCCATACGTCCACTGGTTTGACTCGATTTCACTTGAAAATCGTTACGCTTGTGGTAGCGTTACGGGCAGGCGGTAGGCCCCTTCTGATGCGACGCCTGCTGAGTTTCTTCCCAGCGTTGAATCTCAACAGAAGCCACCCATTTTCGCTCTCAAAAACTCGGCCCAACCGGCATGTCCGAAAAAAACACCTCAAAACCTCAACAGCAACCCAGCCTCTTGCGATTATTCCGCAATCGTTTTATCGCTGGTTTGTTTGTGGTTCTGCCAATCTACATCACTTACGCGTTGTTGAAGTGGCTGTACGACTTGCTCTACTCCAACGCGTTGCAGCCGATCACTTACGGTCTGCGAAAACTATGGGGACTTGGTGAAGCCGAGGCTGACCTTAATATATATCTAACACTATTACTATCAATCATTGCATTGCTACTGGTAGTCACGGTGATTTACATCGCCGGGATGTTTTTTCGATCGCGATTGCATCAGTTCGTCAACTGGGTGCTACTAACTGTTCCAGGCGTGAAGACAATTTACTCGGTCGTCAACAAAGTGTTTGATGCGATCTCGAACTCTCAACAAGACGTCAACAAATTCCAACGAGTCGTCTTGGTGCCGTTTCCACATCCTGGCATGAAGGCACCAGCGTTTGTCACCAGCGAATGTACTGACATCTCGACCGGCGAAACAATCCTTTGCGTTTACGTCCCCACCACCCCCGTTCCCACCTCAGGCTACATGCTATTGATCCCGCAAGCGGAAGTGGTCGACTTAAACTGGGATTTAGAAGACACCTTACAAGCGATCGTCTCGGGGGGAATTACGGTTCCAAAAAATGTCTCCTACTTAGGCCAATGACAACCAGTGCGACAAACACTCATTCAGATGGGTTGAACCACTTGCCATAGAAAGCTACCCATGCACGC
>CAZKTR010000206.1:0-6244 GCA_964555525.1 uncultured Pirellulaceae bacterium | reverse complement strand
CATGAGCCACTAAGTTGATCGAGGCCGTCGTGCCGGAAGTGAAAATCACTTCGTTATTGTTGGGCGCGTTAATAAAACGCTGTACAGCCGTCCGAGCATTTTCATACTCGTCCGACGATTGCTCACTAAGCCAATGAATGCCGCGATGAACGTTCGCGTAAGTCAACCGATAGCAACGATCCATCGCGTCCAGAACTTGTCGTGGATGCTGAGTCGAGGCGCCGTTGTCTAAGTAGACCAAATCTCGTTGACGATGGATCTGCTGATCCAAGATCGGGAAGTCTTTTCTAACGTCGGTGGCCGAAAAGGCGGCTTGGGTCATCTTGTTGGGTCTTTCTGTGAATCTGTTTCGTCAAACACACATCTTAGTTTGTAGTACCGGCTTTAGCCGGAAATCCCCCGGATTCAGAGCAAAGCACTAATCTGCAATCAACGGTAAACGATCAACGGCAACCGGTGACACCCCGATGGCAGCACTAACCAACTGATTAACGTATTCGGCCTTGGGACCATCACAAAAAACGTTGGCGATTGGTTGGCCATTTTCGACTGGATCACCAATCTTCAACAAGAACTCAATACCCGTCGAATGATCGATCGGATCACCTAGTTTCTTCCGACCACCACCCATTTCAATCACCGCCAACCCCAAACGCTCCGCATTAACTCGGCTTAAGAAACCCGTTTCGTTGGCAAGCACTGGTTTTTTACTGGCCAGCACCCTTTGCTGCTCAAGATCGCCGCCGTGAGCTTTGACCATTTCAACCAATCGTTGATAAGCTTCGCCCGAGTCAATTTTTTCTTGCAGCATCACACGTGCTTGGTCATTCGATGAACATACACCGGCTTGTTGTAATAAACGGGCAGCCAACTCCAACATCAACTCGGTGACATCCGCTGGCCCGTCACCTTTAAGCACCTGTACTGACTCGTCGACCTCTAGGGCATTACCGATCATGTTCCCCAACGGCTGGTTCATGTCGGTCACAACCGCGGTGGTCTTCAGCCCCAGCTGATTCCCAACCGAAACCAAGCTTCGCGACAACTCACGAGCTTGCTCTAACGTCTTCATAAACGCTCCGCTGCCCCACTTAACGTCCAAGACCAAAGCTTGATTACCAGCGGCAATTTTTTTGGAAAGAATCGAAGCAGTGATCAACGGAATCGAAGGTACCGTCGCGGTGACATCCCGAAGTGCATAAAGTCGTTTGTCCGCTGGTGCTAAAGTATCTGAGGCCGACACAATCGAGCAGCCACAGAAGTTAACCACGCTGCGAAACTCGTCGACCGACATCTCCGTTCGATAACCGGGGATCGATTCAAGCTTGTCCAGCGTTCCACCGGTCGCCCCCAGACCACGACCCGAAATCATCGGCACGACTACGCCACAACATGCCAGCAGAGGTGCCAGCGGAATGGAGACCTTGTCACCGATGCCGCCTGTAGAGTGCTTGTCGACGGCCGGCGGCTTGGCGGGCCATTTCATTTGGTCGCCCGACTCTAGCATGCAACGGGTGAAAGTTGTCGTTTCACTTTCTGACATGCCTTGGAAATAGACCGCCATCGCAAACGCAGCCATCTGGTAGTCCGGAATTTCACCGCTGGCATAGCCTTTGACAAGGAATTCAATGGAATCGTCGGCTAGCGGTTTGCCGTCTCGTTTTTCAGCAATGACTTGTGCAGCGTTCATCAACTTATCTTCTAGGAGGGAAATATCGTTCGTGGGTCTATCGTACCAAAACTGACGGCCAGCGAGATCAAGAGTGGAGGGTAGCGAGATGTTAAACTGTATCGATTGTTCAAAATACTCCAGTTGCCGGAGCTTTCTGGGTTATTCCGGTTTTAACCATTCTACCGGTCGATCGGGTCGTTCTGGTTTTTCTCGCTTTGAGGGGCAGGTTATACCGATTCTGCGGTTAGTACCGATTTTCGTGCTTGTGTACGGAAAGTCGGTGCTTGGTCTACCCCATTAAAAGCCTCGTTTGAACATGCCATTATTGTTTCGCAATCTAACTGTTGCTTGCAGCCTAGTCTGCGTCTGCTTGCTGTCGGCAACGCCCGCAGGCGGTCAGAGTACGGTCTACCAATCAAATCAGATCATTGACCACAGCTCGATGTCACCCGATAGCTGGTCAGCTCCGCCAACGACAAACGCGATCCCTTACATCGCTCCAAGTACCACACTGCCCTACTCCGCACCTACAACTACCCTTCAACAGCCTAGTACCGCGTTACCTCGCGCTTCAGCACCAACAGAACAAGTCAGCAGACTAGCAAACAGCTCGGCTCCTACAGTACTTGCTTCGCCATCAATCCCAGACCTTGGAGCCGGAAATAGTAATCCAGCACCACAACAAGCCAACTCACTAATCCGCCAGCCAGAACCTGCTGGCAGGCACCCTATTGCCGTAAACCAGTCACCTTTTAGATCGGCAAAACACAGCAAGGGTAACCAAACAGGATTACCTTTGGGTGGCCAAGTCACTCCAGCAAACCCATTCCGAGCAACCGCTGGAAAGCTACCAGGCTCGCTGCAAGTTCCCCGCTCAGCGACCGGAGAATTTGACTTCGGAACGGCCACCGCCCCACCCGCCACAAGCCCAACACTAGCACCACCGATAGCAACGCCCTTTGGCGGTGCATCGGTGCCGACTTCCCCTGGTAGATATCCGCTGGGAATCAACAGCCAATTACCGTCAACGCCTCAATCGAACGAAGTGGTGACCGGTCCTTCGGTGCCAACCTACGACTCGCTGGTAAACCAACCGGTGACAACGCAAGTTGGAGTTCCAAACCACGCCCCAGCGCCATGGAGCCCCCCTGCAATTACACAACCGACCCCAGTAGTAGCTCAACCTACTCTAAGCCCACCAACGATTGGCAGCTTGCCTACCTTCCGCCCCGATCTTGGTCATCGATCGCCCACTCCAACCTTTCGTGGCCGCGATCATGACAGCGGTCTGAAAATGGATTTTGAAGACAAGAAAAAACAATACCCCGGATTGGGCGAGATCCTTGCAACTGGCCGGTACTTTGGCTCCGTATCTACCCTTTTCCTGCAGCCGTCTTTTCAGCAAAACAGTGTGATCACTCAGTTCAACTCCTCAGCGGCAGCGGCAACCTTTGCTAGTTCTGAATCGCTTGACTTCGATTACGAAACGGCCCCGCGATTTCGACTTGGCTTCGAATCTGAGTTCGGCCCAGGCGTGGAACTAGACTATTGGCAGTTCGATCAAGGCTCAAACGTCTCTGCCTTCACCTCCGACGGTCTCAACTCGGGTCAATTGAGCTCCGGGTTGTTTGGACCGAGTTCGCTTACGACCCTAACGGCGGTTAACGCTGGCGACACACTTTCAGCAATTCACTCGATCGACATCGAGACTTTCAGCGTTACGTTTTTCAAAGAAATCAAATTTCCGATTTCAAGACTTAATGGAATTTTTGGCTTTCAGTACGCAAGTGTTTTTCAATCGCTCGACGCGGAACTTACCGACGCTGCTGGCAATTTGACGGGAGCGATCCGGTCAACGTCCGACTTACGTGCTTACGGTCCCAAGCTAAAGTTCGAGTACTACCGACCGGTCGGACACACCAAGCTTGAGTTCGTGACCGCATTTGGAGGAAGCGTACTCTTCGGAGAACGAGACCAAATCGTGACCAACCTAGGATCCCCAGCGGTCAACCGATTCGGTGCTGATGAGTACGTTTTGACGAGCGACTTTTACGGCGGCGTGCAGTGGAAGAAATTGACCGCCGAAAACCGAGGCTACTACGTCCGAGTGGGAGTTACTCACCAATCATGGGTTGGCGGTGGATCGGCAGTAAGTTCCGAGAGTAACTTCGGCCTCCGTGGATTCGCATTCGAAGTCGGAGTCAACCGGTAAATGTTGGTCCTTAGGCTAAGGTAGCCGGAGTCGCCAGACTTCGGGATGCAGCTCGGTAAGGCCCTGAACTCTGGCGAGCCCAGCTACGTACGACAACCTCTAGCCTCTACCCAACCCATACTTGGCGATCGTGTACAGAATCTTATAACCGGCTCGCATACTACCCGTGATCGTCCCGCTGATTTTACTAACACCAACACGGCAACGGTAAGGAATTGGGATTTCTTTGGTTCTTAACTTGGCCCGCGCGGCTTTAATTTGCATCTCGATCGTCCAACCAAAATTCTCGTCAATCATGCCCAATGAACATAGTGACTGATAGTCGATCGCACGAAACGGCCCCAAGTCAGTGTATTTGATTCCGAACAGCCAGCGCATCAAAAAACATGCCAACTTGTTGCCATAAATACTCTGCATTGGCATCGCACCCGGTTCACGCTCACCAAGTATGCGAGAGCCAAGCACAAAATCAGCTTCTCCAGCGAAAATAGGCTCGACCAACTGAGTCAAATATTGAGGGTGATCGCTGTAGTCCGCGTCTAAGAAAACGACAACCCGCGGCTCGTCCTCGCCAGCCTCGATTCGCTCACGAATCGTTGCTAGGCCCTTTAAACAAGCAGACCCGTAACCGCGTTGAGTCTCAAGTACGACGATGGCGCCATGTTTTTCGGCAATCGAAGCGGTATCATCAGTCGAGTCGTTATTGGCAACGATCACATTGCGCACGCGCGGGAGGTCTGCCAGTACCAACCCAATGGATCGCTCCTCGTTAAACGCTGGAATTACCACGTCCACCAACGATTCGATGTTCGTGGAGCTAGTCTCCCCCTGATTTATTGATTGGGGCTCCAACTAACTATCCTCAAAAACTTGCATCGGGCGGTCAAACGTCATAGACAGTCAAAAAACAAGCTGGCTACAACACCTAAAATATACCCAAAGATGCAGCAGAGGGGCACCGTGACTTTGCCCCTATTGAAGATTAACTGGCAGCGGCGGTTGTTCGCCGCTTCCTAATAACGTGCACGTAACGACTAACGCGAAGACGAACCAGAAGAAGATGAACCAGGAGAAGGGGCCGAACGAGTATCGGATCCGACCGGTTGTTGAAAAGACGGTTGGAATTCTCGACTCTGCGATCCAGCACCTGGAGACTGAGCTTGTCCGCCTGAACGACAGCCCATTGCAGAAAGACAGCAAAGACCGAGTAAAACTAATGAACCTTGCAAAAAACTTCTCATCTCAAATACCTTCCTTAGAATCTTGAGACCGATCAAGCAAAAATGCTATCGGAAAAAACACAATTTAAACAACGTCAAAACCCTCAATGCATATTTCCTTGTCGTTAAGACATGCATTTAGAAAAGTTCTGATCAACCTTGTATACAGCGAAGCCAAATCTCACGCAAGTTTACGTGGATTTGGACGACGCCGAACAAATTTTCTTACTCAATAAATTAGCAACCAATGCATCCACACGAACCAACGGGCTGGTAGACAGGCGCCGGACTGTAGTTGTAAACCGGAGCTGACTGGTATACCGGTGCTGGCTGGTAAACTGGAGCCGACTGGTAGACTGGAGCAGATTGGTAAACTGGGGCCGACTGATAGACAGGAGCTGACTGATAAACAGGGGCTGATGTCGTGAACGACGGAGCAACTCCACCTTGGCAATTAGTGCAACCAGAAATCGCTGGCTGTACGTAGCTTTGAGCAGCAGGTACTACAGATGGCGCCTGGTAGGTCGGTGTTGGAGTGTAAGCCTGAACTGGTGCGGCTGGCGCGAAAGATTGAGCTGGTGCGAAACTTGGAGCGGCGGCGCGTGCCCCAGAGCCACGAGATCCAGATTGAGCGTTAGCAGTACTAGCGAACATCGCAGTAATGGCACACAGGCCGAATACGACAGCAGTTTTAGTCAGAGAAAATTGAAACATCGGATGGGTCCTAATTGAAGGGGGGTAATGTGCCGGAAGCTCATCATCTTGGCTTCTCGACAACTTCTGAAAGTTCGGTAGGTGCTTGGACGCCACCCTCAACCTCACCTTACCCGAATTATTAGATAATTTTAAGAGACTGGAGGTTGTAGACCGGAGAACAAGGGTCGCATCGGTGTTAAATTAGACAAAGACCAAGCCTCGACAAGGCATTGCGGCTATCAGAAGTGGCATATCCGACGATGCATTGGTGGGCCAGCGTACAAGCTCGCCGCGCAAGCAAGTGCATCTGAAGCTCGTAGCATCGGCTTTAGCCGATGCTTCCGCCTCAAGGCGGATACTACAAACCTCCAGTCTCCAGCCTCCGGTCCCCAGCCTAAATTTGCGCATGAAAAAACCCGCTGGGGATCCTGGCTAGAATCCCTC
>CAZKTR010000205.1:0-6299 GCA_964555525.1 uncultured Pirellulaceae bacterium | reverse complement strand
CGCAAACGTCGGTTTACGACAACCGTTTGCCTCGCCGCTTGTCTGGGCATCCTTGTCGCTGGCATCGCTGGTACCTCGATTGGATTTTATAAGGAGAGTGAAGCTCGTGCATTTGCGGACGCCAACGCAGAAAACGCGCGCGTCGCAGAAAATCTTGCTGTGACTGCTAAAATGTCTGCCGACGATTCAAAAACCAAAGCTGAGGCTCGGCTTGCGCAGTTAACAAAAGTTAACGAAATCCTTGGCTCTGTTTTTGACAACCTGCATCCCAATCAAAGAGCACGTTCGGGTGAACCACTGATTGATTTGCTTATCAAAAACCTCGACCAAGTCGCTGAGCAGCTAGATGAAGAATCAATTGGTGCGCCCGATGTGATTGCTTCGTTTCAGACAAAAATCGGGAAATGTTACCATGCATTTGGGGAGTCGAGAAAAGCCATTCCACTTTTCGAAAAGGCAGATCGTTTTGCGATGGCTGAATATGGCATAGAAAGTGAAATTGCAAGAAACACTCGGAGCTACTTGGCCGAATCGCTGACAGCGACCAGTCAGGCGAAACGGGCCAGTCTGCTTTATCAAGACTTACAGGAATTTTGCATCCGGTCTGGAAAAACTGAATCGAAAGAATTCTTAAGGATTCAATACAAGTTGGCGGCGAACTATCTGGTCATGAATAAGAATCAGAAAGCGTTGGAACTTATCGAGTCCTATGCAGAACAAGGCCTAGAGATCATCGGCAGTGAATACGGACTTCACATGGCACAAATATACAATTTTAACGACATGCCTGAAAAAGCAGTCGAAACATTGAAGGTTGTGCTTGCCGAAATAGAGAAGGAGCCCAAAAGCAAAGTCGGTGAAATGGAGCCGTGCGAACCCAAAGAGGAATCTGCACAGATGTTGCTCGCCCGCTCCTACCTGCGACTTAATCAACCACGCAAAGCTTTGCCAATCCTGGAAAAACTATCTCGTGATTTCGATGGGCGCTACGGCAATTCACCCAATGCGAGATCTTACATCGTTTCCCTTTCGATGGCAAAAGCACTTCAAGGAGTTGGGCGATATCGTGACTCAATCAAGCACTTGAAAAAATTCTTAGATCAAACCGAAACAAAATCGAGCCAATTACATGCGCAGAGAATCTTCGCTTTGTATTGGATCGTCGACGCTTATCTCAAAACAGGAGATTTCTCAAAAGCTCTTGAGGTGGCCAGCAGAATTCGCAACGATCATGTTGCCCAGTATGGAACGGATCATTGGGTAAGTTCCTTAAGTGCCGAAAAACTTGCTGACATCTACTTACTGACCAATCAGCCAGAAAAAGCAAAAGAGTGCTTAGATGTTTCGTTTAAGTTAAATCAGGAAATCCCTGAAAATCTCCAAAGGCAACTACTGGGGCGAGAAAAATTCAAATGGGCCATATTGTCTGCTTACGGTGAAGGGCTTGAGTCGGTCGACGACGAATTGAAAATAGCGAACCAATTGCTAGACCAAATCAGTGAGGAAGAATTCAACGTCTATCCGACCTACTTTGACAACTTGGAACCGAAAATTTGGTTAGCAGAATCGTTGGCTTTACAGAATGACAAAACTTCGATCCGATTAATTGAAGAACTTGAGGCCAAGATCAAGGATCGAAGCAAGAGTCTGGATGAACAGATAGTTTTAGCTCAATATCTTTATCGAGCATGTGTCGTTCGGTACGTGGTCCAGCCAGACGAAATGCTGTTCATCCGACTAAGAGAACTGATTGGAATTCTAAAACGGGAACACCTAAAGGGGGCTCAAACGCACATGCTGGATGAGGCAGAGTCGTTGCTAGGAATGGCCTATTTGAAAGCTGGGACGACGAGTGCGGCAAAGCGACTGTTAGAATCCAGTTTTATTTCGCTGCAATCAATCAATAACCCTCTACCGCAAACCCGCCAAGCGACCATTGACGCTGGCAAGCGATTGGAGCATTTCTACAGGCTGACCAACGCAAATGAAGATGCCGAAAGAGTATCCGATTTGATCAAAACGATGAAGTCAAACATAGACCACATACCAAGTTTTTCTCGTTCGTTGATCGACAAGACACTGACAGCTGTTCCGAATAATTTCGAAATTTCAGCCGTCTTACCATAATCAATGATTCGTTGGAGTGGCCAACAGTTGATTCAAAACGTTATCAATGAACGTCCTGTCGCGAGTTAACCCGAGATGGTCCGTCGAAAGGAAGGTCTCATCAGTCCATGGGATCATCCGAGCCGGAAGATTCATGCCGTCGATTTTTCGTTCTGCCACTGCACTGGTGCGAGTCACCGTTCCGTCACCGGCGGTTTTTATCTCTTGCGTGACTCTGCCGTTGCGAGAATTAACCTGTAGTTGGTGCAGCGTCTTCTTAGCGTCACCGGCGTACAGATGCATCTCTAAACCCGCGGGCAATTGGGCCGGAACGTCTAATGCTTGGTGAAACTGTCTCGCTCGCGCCAAACATTTGGCTTGATGGTCCAGTGCAATTCGTCGTCGTTGGTCTACTGAGCAATTAGGCATCAATCTCGCCAGCACATGGTCTTGACGCTTGTCTGCCAATCCCCAGCCTAACTGCTGCCATGTGTCTGGCGACAAAATATCATGACCGCAGCCGTCTTGGTAAACGAGTGGGAAATCTTCGTTGCGCGGAAAAAGCTGATAGGCAGCGGGCATCGTACCAATGACCGCTGGAGGAAACTTGGGCATCGGAGGAGCCAGTCGCAAGCCGTCTTTGATTTCCTTGACCGCTTGCGTCGACCCTTGGTTTGGTGTCCCCACAAGAAATACTCGGCCAACTCGCCTAGCTCCTTCCCAAGTTAATTCTGGGAGCGAACCGTCGTCGGGGAGTGGTTGATTGCCATAACGCAAGTAATACCTCGCTACTAGGCCGCCCATCGAATGAGCGACGATGTCGAACTTAATGTTAGGATTTTCGATTCCATATCGCTCGAGATACTGTTGCCGTGTGTAAGCATCTCTTTCTTCAATGTATTGCGCCAACTGGGCGGCTGATTCGCTAATGTCTCTGCGCCAGTCATAAGCAAACTGAAAACAGGTAAAATGATCGTCGCTATAGGTGACTTCATTTAACCGTGAGGTTCCACGAAAGTGTTGATCGCGGTAACCACCGACGCCAAGTGTCGCCAAGACTTGGGCATAGGCATTCACTTTAACCGGAATGCCTGCGATTCGGAATGTAATTTGGTCCAACGGCCCGTCTTGTCCTACTTGGTCGTGCAACTGATGCAGCGGAACTCCCGACTGCATTGGCAGCGCAAGCTCAGTAAGGCTGTGGGTCTTTAGTGGGCTCACTCCGGCTGGCCCCATTTCGCCCCAGACAACTTCGCCGGTTTGATTGTCAATCAAGCGTGAACCAAGGATCCCCGGAATTACGATCACGGGGTTGCGCTCGGTGTCGGGTAACTGCGCAAGGTCGTTGTAGATATCGCCCAAGTCTACTTGCCTGCGTTGCTTGAGTGACTGGCATCCCGTTAGCATTGCCAGGCAACAGAATGCAACCGCCAACCGAATACACTTCGTGGGCTGTCGTTTCATCGACGTGGTCCTTCAGAATTTGATGACTGGTTAGCAATTTTTGCGTTGGCTGCAAAATCTGCGCGAACGAAGGTGACTTTATTTTGGTCAAATGTTCTTTGGGCTTCTGGCGAAACCCAGCCTGCCGAAAGCAGGCTGATCGTTTTGGTGGGGTTGTTTTTCCTAAAGCCTTGGGCGACCTGTTGAACTTCAGGCGAGTTTGTTAAATAGTCGATGGAACAGACTCCAACAATTTGGCCATCTTTGAGCCAAGCGATTGGTAGGCCGGCATCTGAAAGTGATTGAACAGGGTTTTTCGAATGCAATTCCGCCATCAATCGGACCGAGATCAGCCGTCGTAGTATTGCTGCTTCGGATCCATCTCGATTGGCCATGTAAAGCAACACGTCCGCATGCTGGACGCCAGCAAGCTGTTTGTACGATTGCATAAACGTCAATTTTTCGAGTAGCGTCCAATTGCGAGATTTGACAAAAGTATCTTTGACGGGTTTCCATGTGCCCATCTGAGTTAGCTCAGCATCGATCTGCCCTAAAAGTTCGTGTGGGGTTTTGGACGCGACCGTGTCTCGCAAGCTTTCCATCGTAGACAGTGTTCCAAGCCCTGGCACTGCGGCACTCAGTGCAAACTTGGTCGCCGATTGGCCAATCGTATTTCTTGCCGCCAATTGGACAAGCATTTGGTTCAGCACTGGGTTCCTTGTTTCCGAATCGACTCCTAGGTTCGCCGCTAACTTTCTTCGAGACTCTGACCCAGCATGCCTACTGACGGGATCGATAAAGTTCGCCGCCATTTTTTTAATGCCCCGCGGAGTTTGCTTGAGCGTTCCGAGTGGATCGGCGAGTAAATGTTCGGCTCCTTGTGGAGTCTGTTTGAGCGTTGCCCAAGCACTCTGGGCAACAACTGATTGATTACTGAGTTTGCTGGCTTCTTGGATGGCTCGCAGTTCAGAAAGCCGCTTCTCCAACATTGGAATACCCGTAACAGGAAACGTTCCGTAGTTCGTTTCAATATTAAATTGGAATTGGTGGTCGCTGATCAATACCCGATCGTTGATTCGGTAGGTGTCGGTTTGTAAAACAGACGCCGGCAAAATGCTTCGTGCACTAAACTGCAATCCAGTCTGCTGTTGACCCAGAGCCATGGAGCTGATTAAGCTCATGAATACGGCGAGTGGCAAAATCCATTTCATCCTATTTCCTTTAGTCTAAGTTTGGACAGAGACTTTAGAGGACTATTCGTTGTTGCTCTATTATCCCTCGCTAAAACTAGACACTTGTTTAATGTGAAGAAATAGCAATATGGTGGTTTGTTTCGAGTCTTTTTAGGTAAAAGTTGAGTGGCTTGTCGAGGAATCTAGAAAGTTTCAATTCATTTAAATGTCCTTGCAAGCATGTTGTAATCGGCGATGGTGTTGACGGACTAACGCTGACCCGAAAGTGAGGATTTCTGTTGTCATCGCGCACATACTTACGCATCGGATTGCCCAAATGCCCCAGTTTTAAAACTGGTTTTTGCCCGAGGCTCGGTCCTTTAGCATTCCATTATGAGCCTGAGGAAACCGTACGCTGACGGCAACGAACAGTCAGAATTATTGAATGAGCGTTTTGAACCAACTTTCTCTGTCGCCGTTTGAATGGACAATGAGCGATCGAGTTACAGCATCTCCAATGGAGGTTGTTATTCGGTTGGACTGTGTTGGAATTGTCGATGTCGAGAGATTTGCAGAGGCGATTTTGGCTGAACTGAAACGTCAGCCGCTCCTGCAAGCAAACGCTGTGGTGGGCCAAACGCATCATAGAAGCTACTGGCGTCCGGCTACAAACAACACACCCGTAATTCGATGGTTCGAAGAGGATCCAGACAAAGGCAGCGGCTTCCCTGAAGATTTTGTACCAATCGATTTGGAAAACGAAATTGGCTTCCGGTTTTATGGATGGCGATTTTCTGTCAACGATCAGTCTCGCGTCGTTATGAAGTTCGTGTACCACCACGCTTGCTGTGACGGCAAAGCAGGCATTGGGTTTATAGAGCACACGTTCCATCGTTACCACGCATTGCTGGAAAGCCAAAGTGCTCCGCCGAGCGGGTTGGCGGTGATTGACGAACAACAGATCTTTCGTCGCAATCTTCCTGCGGCGAACAAGTTGTCGGTCGTTGATCGTATTTGGCGTGCCTTGGTGATTCGTCCAAAGCGAGTTGCTAATATGCTGATTTCAAAGCCTCGATTGTTTTCGAAGGACGTTGGCCGCTCGGACGGTAACGACCAAAATATCTTCGCCAATCCTCCTCGGCTTTGCACGACAACACTGAGCGAAGAGGAAACGAAACAACTTGGTGTGTTTGCCGGAAGACTGTCAGCGACCAGCAATACGATTTTGGCTCGTGAACTGTTTCATGTATTGAGTGACTGTTTCAAAAGTGGTTCAAGGCTTTTCAGTCATGAACAGATGAAGTCAAAGGGTTCTGCGATTGGTCAACAGGGTCATGATCTTAGAATTCTGATACCGTTTTCGTTACGAGACCAGCGGACCAATCGAATGCCGGCTGCAAATTGCGTGTCGATGGTCTACTTGGAGGCAAATGAAAAACTCCTAGAAGCTGATAGCCGTGACGATTCAGTTTTAGTGTCGGATCTGGTTCGACAGATGAGTTTTATTCGTCGGTGGAACCTTCAGTATTCATGGATTGAGTCGATTGATTTGTACGCCAAGGCTTGGCCGATCATTAA